>NZ_PTFE01000114.1:0-21746 GCF_002936975.1 Bradyrhizobium sp. AC87j1 | reverse complement strand
CCCCCACAAGGGGGGAGGGAACGGAGAGAGCTTTGCCCGGAGCGCGACATTGCAGAAGCACCCAATCCGATCACGCCGCCTTCGACGCCGCCGCCAGCGAGGCGAACGTCTTGCCTTCGGCCGCGAGCTTCTTCAGCAGCGGCGCGGGCTCGAGGCTGGGGTCGTTGGTCTCCTTGGCGTAGAAGGCCAGGCGATCGGCGATGTGCTTGAGACCGACGCTGTCGGCCCAGAACATCGGGCCGCCGCGGTAGATCGGCCAGCCATAGCCATAGAGCCAGACCACGTCGATGTCGGAGGGACGCGCCGCGATGCCCTCTTCGAGGATCTTCGCGCCCTCGTTGATCATCGGATACATCATGCGCTCGAGGATCTCGTCGTCGCTGACGACGCGCTTCTTGCGGCCGAGACGTGCGAGCGTCTCGTCGATCAGCTTCTCGACTTCCGGATCGGGCAGCGCCGAGCGGCTGCCGGCTTCGTACTTGTAATAGCCCTTGCCGGTCTTCTGGCCGAAGCGGCCGGCTTCGCACAGCGCGTCCGCGATCTCCGACTTGATGCCGCGGTCTTTCCGCGAGCGCCAGCCGATGTCGAGGCCGGCGAGGTCGCCCATCGCGAACGGCCCCATCGGCATGCCGAACTTCGTCACCACGGCGTCGACCTGCTGCGGCAACGCGCCCTCGAACAGCAGCTTCTCGGACTGCTTGCCGCGCTGGGCGAGCATGCGGTTGCCCACAAAACCGTCGCAGACGCCGACCACGGCCGGCACCTTCGCGATCTTGCGCGCGATGTTCACCGCAGTGACCAGCGCATCAGGCGCGGTCTTGTCGGCGCGCACGATCTCGCACAGCTTCATGACGTTGGCCGGCGAGAAGAAGTGCATGCCGAGCACGTCCTGCGGACGCTTGGTCGACTTCGCGATCTCGTCGATGTTGAGATACGAGGTGTTGGAGGCGAGCACGGCGCCGGGCTTGACGTACTGGTCGAGCTTGCCGAACACTTCCTTCTTCACCGCCATGGTCTCGAACACGGCTTCGATGACGAGGTCGGCATCGCCGACATTCTCGATGCCGACGACGCCGTTGATCAGCGCCATGCGCTTGGCGGGCGCATCCGCCGGGATGCCGCCGCGCGCGGCGGTCGCCTCCCAGTTCTTCTGCATGATGCCCATGCCGCGCTTAAGCTGCTCCTCGCCGGTCTCGATCAGGGTGACGGGAACGCCGGCATTGGCAAAGGACATCGCGATGCCGCCGCCCATGGTGCCGGCGCCGAGAATGGCGACCCGGTTCACGGGACGCGACTTGGTGCCGTCAGGAACGCCCGCAATCTTGGCAGCCTCGCGCTCGGCGAAGAACGCATAACGCTGCGCCTTCGACTGATCGCTGGCGACGAGCTTCAGAAAACCCTCGCGCTCCTTCTTCAGGCCTTCGTCGAAAGGTAGGTCAATGGCGTAGCCCACGGCGTCGGCGGCGGCGAACGGCGCTTCCAGGCCGCGCGATTTCTTGGTCATGGCGGCGACTGCATTGGTGAAGATCGAGCGGTCGGCCTTGGCCGCCGCGATCTTGGAATCGTCGTCGCGCAGGCGCCGCAGCGGGCGCTTCTCGGCCAGCAGCTTGCGCACGAAGGCCTCGCCGCCCGATGCCGGCCCCTCGATGATTTCCTCGATCAGGCCGTTCTTGAGCGCTTCCGCAGCACCAATGGGATCACCGCCGACGATCATCTTGACTGCGAGTTCGGGACCGACCGCGCGCGGCAGGCGCTGGGTGCCGCCGGCGCCCGGCAGAAGACCGAGCTTCACCTCGGGCAGGCCGAGCCTGGCCTCTTTCACCGCGACGCGGAAATGGCAGGCGAGCGCGACCTCGAGGCCGCCGCCGAGCGCGGTGCCGTGGATCGCGGCAACCACGGGCTTGGGCGAATTCTCGATCTCGGCGAGCACGTCGTTGAGGGCGGGCGCCTTCGGCGGCTTGCCGAATTCGGTGATGTCGGCGCCGGCGATAAAGGTGCGGCCGGCACAGGTCAGCACGATGCCCTTGATGGCGGGATCGGCAATCGCGGTCTTGATGCACTCCAGGATACCACCGCGGACCGCGGCACTCAGCGCGTTGACCGGAGGGCTGTCGACGGTGACGATCCCGACTTCGTCATGACGCTCAAGCTTGACCACTTCGCTCACGGTGTTCCCTCCTTGGTGGGGATTTACTTTTGTTCGATTTCGCGGTGCGGAATTTAATTCCGCATCTTGACGGCAGGGTTATTTTGAAGCACGTGGCTTGTCAACGACTCCGCGCAAGAAGCAGATCAGGGATGAAGCGTACAGGAAAGAAGACTGCGACCGATCGGAATTTCGTCGTCGCGCTTTCCCGCGGACTGGACGTATTGCGCGCATTCCACCCCAATGACGGCCTTCTCGGCAATCAGGAGATTGCGGCTCGCACCAACCTGCCGAAGCCGACCGTGTCGCGGCTGACCTACACCTTGACCAAGCTGGGCTATCTTGCGCCGGTTCCCCGCTTCGAGAAGTACCAGCTCACACCCGCGGCGATGTCGCTCGGCTACGCCGCGCTCGCCAATCTCGGCGTTCGGCATTTGTCCGAGCCGTTCCGCGAGGACGTGATGCGCGCGACCGGCGGCGCCGTCGCCGTCGGCGGCCGCGACCGTCACAGCATGATCTATTTCGGGCAAAGCCGCGGCAGCGAGACCGTCGGGGTTCAACTTGACGTCGGCTCCCGCGTGCCGATTGCAACCAGCGCGATGGGCCGCGCCTATTTCTGGGCGCTCGACGACGCGGACCGCGCAGACCTGTCGCGCCTCTTGCGCGAACATTACGGCAGCCGCTGGCCCAAGATGCGCGACGGGCTGGAACGTTCCGGCGAAACCGTCGCGAAATACGGTTTTGCGATCTCCGTCGGCGACTGGCACGACGACATCGGCGCCGCCGGCGTCGCACTCAGGCTCAACGACGGAACCGGTCCCTACGCATTCAATTGCGGCGCGCCCGCATTCCGCTTCACGGAAGAGCGTTTGATCAACGACATTGGACCGCGTCTCTTAGCGATGGTAAGGAACATCGAAGCGGCGCTCGGGGGTCTAATGCCGCATTCCAAAAAAGACGTCAGCAAAAAGCTGAAATCAGGAGGAAAAGTTGCGCGTGTGGCCGAGGGATTCAGATAGCCTTTGTCATCATCGGGAGCGGTTCGCATCGCCCCTTCGCTCACTGAATGACGTGAGCGAGACGAGATGACGCAGGCACAGCTCGCGCAGGGGACATCGCCCCTGCTCGCGGTTCGCGACGTCAGCGTCGTGTTCGGCGGCATCATCGCGCTCAACGGCGTGTCCTTTGACATGCAAAAGGGCCAGATCCTCGGCTTGATCGGCCCCAACGGCGCCGGCAAGACCACGCTCTTCAACTGCCTGTCCCGGCTCTACCAGCCGTCATCCGGCGACATCCTGATGGAGGGCGCGAGCATCCTGACGCGGCCGCCGCACCGGATCGCCGAGATCGGCATCGGCCGCACCTTCCAGAACGTGGCACTGTTTCCGAATCTCTCGGTGATGGACAACGTCCGCGTCGGCGCGCATTCGAGGACCTCGAGCGACATCATCAGCGACTCCCTGAAGCTTGCCTGGGTTCGCCGCAGCGAAACCAGCGTCAACAAGAAGGTGCACGAGATCCTTGCCTATCTCGACCTCGAGGACGTCGCCCACACCGTGGTCTCCGGCCTGCCCTTCGGCACGCAGAAGCGCGTCGAGCTGGCGCGCGCACTGGCGGCCGATCCCAAAATCCTGCTGCTCGACGAGCCCGCCGGTGGCCTCAACCACGAAGAGGTCTACGTGCTCGGCGACCTCATTCGCCGCATTCGCGACGACCGGCACATGACCGTGCTGCTGGTCGAGCATCACATGGGCCTGGTGATGTCGATCGCCGACCATGTCGTTGCGCTGAATTTCGGCAAGAAGCTCGCGGAAGGCACGCCGGCCCAGGTGCAGGCGGACCCCGACGTCATCAAGGCCTATCTCGGGAGCAAGGACCAATGACGACATTGCTCAACGTCAAGGACCTGCGCGCCTATTACGGCCAGGTCCAGGCGCTCCATGGCCTGTCCTTCTCGCTCAACGAGGGCTCACTGGTGACGCTGCTCGGGGCCAACGGCGCCGGCAAGACCACCACGCTGCGCGCGATCTGCAACATGGTGCGCTCCACCGGCGGCATCGAGTTCGACGGCAAGCCGCTGAACAACCGCTCCACCGAGAGCATCGTGCGGTTCGGCATCGCCCATGTGCCGCAGGGCCGCGGAACCTTCACCACCATGACGGTGGAGGAGAATCTCCAGCTCGGGGCCATCACCCGCAAGGACAGCGCCGGCATCGTCTCCGACATCGAGCGCATGTACGCGCATTTCCCGGTGCTGAAGCAGCGCCACACCCAGCAGGCCGGCACGCTCTCCGGCGGCGAGCAGCAGATGCTCGCGGTCGCCCGCGCCCTGATGCTGCGGCCGCGGCTGATGCTGCTGGACGAGCCCTCCTTCGGCCTCGCGCCGCTGGTGGTGCGCGATCTGTTCGGCATCCTTGGCAAGATCAACCGCGAGGACAAGGTGTCGATCCTGGTGGTCGAGCAGAACGCCCAGCTCGCGCTGGAGCTCGCCGACCAGGCCTATGTGATCGAGACCGGTCGCATCGTGATGTCGGGCAACGCCAAGGACATCGCGAACAACGAAGAAATCCGCAAATCCTATCTGGGTTATTGAGGGAGCCGGGACAATGGAGCTGTTCACCAACCAGGTCCTGGCCGGCATTGCCACGGGCGCGATCTACGCCTGCATGGCGCTCGCCGTGGTCATGATCTACCAGGCCATCGACCATCTCAACTTCGCGCAGGGCGAGATGGCGATGTTCTCGACCTTCATCTCCTGGCAGCTGATGCAATGGGGCGTGCCCTATTGGGCCGCCTTCGTGATCACGCTGGCCTTCTCCTTCGCCGCCGGTATCGCGATCGAGCGGATTCTGTTCAAGCCGCTGACAAAGGCACCGGTGCTGACCAACGTCGCCGGGTTCATCGCGCTGTTCGCGATCATCAACTCCTCGGCGGGCCTGATCTGGGACTTCACCATCAAGCAATATCCGACCCCGTTCGGCTCCGCGCCGTTCCTCGGCAGCCAGCTGATCTCGACCCACCAGGCCGGCATGATCGGCGTCACCATACTGCTGCTGCTCGGCCTCTATTTCTTCTTCCAGTACACGCGGATCGGTCTTGCCATGCGCGCGGCCGCCTCCGTGCCTGAATCGGCCCGCCTCGTCGGCATCAACACCTCCTGGATGATCGCGCTCGGCTGGGGCATGGCGACCGCGATCGGCTCGATCGCTGGCATGCTGATCGCACCGGTCGTGTTCCTCGAGCCGAACATGATGGGCGGCGTGCTGATCTACGGCTTTGCCGCGGCCGTGCTCGGCGGACTGACCAGCCCGTTCGGCGCCGTGGTCGGCGGCTTCCTGGTCGGTGTCTTCGAGAACCTCGCCGGCACCTACATCCCCGGCGTCGGCAACGAGCTGAAACTCCCGATCGCGCTCGCGCTGATCATCTCCGTCCTGGTCGTCAAACCCGCCGGCCTGTTCGGTCGGCACATCGTCAAGCGAGTTTGATCATGAGCGCTGCAGAAGAAGTCGTTGCAGAAGGCCACCAGGCGGTCGAGGCCGTTCCCAAGCGGGCCATGACGCTGGGCACCGGCACCTCGCTGGTGGTGCTCGCGGCGCTTTTGATCGTGCCGATGTTCGTCAAGAACTTCGTCATCTTCCAGATGACGATGCTCCTGATCTACGGGCTCGCCGTGCTGGCGCTGAACATCCTGACCGGCGGCTCCGGCCAGTTCTCACTCGGCCAGAGCGCGTTCTACGCCGTCGGCGCCTATACGTCGGCGGTGCTGATGGAGCACGCCAACATCAACTACGCGCTGACCATTCCGATCTCCGCCGTGGTCTGCTTCGGCTTCGGGTACCTGTTCGGCAAACCGGCGCTACGACTGTCGGGCGTCTATCTCGCGCTCGCGACCTTCGCACTCGCGACCGCGATGCCACAGCTGCTGAAGCTGAACTTCCTGGAACACTGGACCGGCGGCGTGCAGGGCCTCGTCGTCACCAAGCCGGACGCGCCGTTCGGCCTGCCGATGTCGCAGGACACGTGGCTGTACTACTTCACGCTCATCGTCACGATCGCGATCTACATGCTCTCGGTGAACCTGTTGCGCTCGAGGTCGGGCCGCGCCTTCATGGCGATCCGCGACAACGAGATCGCGGCGTCCTCGATGGGTGTCAACGTCGCACTCTACAAGACGCTGGCTTTCGGCGTGTCGGCGGCGATCACGGGCATTGCCGGCTCGCTCGGCGCCATCGCGGTGCAGTTCGTGGCCCCCGACAGTTACACCATCACGCTCGCGATCTCGCTGTTCCTCGGCATGGTGGTCGGCGGCGTCGGCTGGCTGCCCGGCTCGTTCGTCGGTGCGGCCTTCATCATCTTCGTGCCGAACATGGCGGAGAGCATCTCCAAGGGCCTCTCCGGCGCGGTGTTCGGTGTGCTGCTGTTCCTCGTCATCTACCTCGTGCCGCACGGCGCAAGGCAGATCGCGATCATTGGCCAGCAACTCGTCGGCAAGCTCAAAAAGAACTGAAGTCCCGTTAAATTAAGCAAGGAGACCGAATTGCATTTTGGAAGAACACTGCGAGCCGCCGCGCTGGTCACGGCAACGGCGGCCATCACTCTCACCTCCGGCGCCGCACTCGCCCAAAAGAAATACGACACCGGCGCAAGTGACACCGAGATCAAGGTCGGCAACATCATGCCGTACAGCGGTCCGGCGTCGGCCTATGGCATCATCGGCAAGACCGAAGAAGCCTATTTCAAGATGATCAACGACAAGGGCGGCATCAACGGCCGCAAGATCAACTTCGTCACCTATGACGACGGCTATTCGCCGCCGAAGGCAGTCGAGCAGGTCCGCAAGCTGGTCGAGAGCGACGAGGTGCTGGCCGTGTTCAATCCGCTCGGCACGCCCTCGAACAGCGCGATCCAGAAGTACCTCAACGCCAAGAAAATCCCGCAGCTGTTCGTCGCCACCGGCGCCACCAAGTGGAACGATCCGAAGAACTTCCCCTGGACCATCGGCTGGCAGCCCTCCTACCAGAGCGAAGCCCAGATCTACGCGAAATGGCTGATGAAGGAGAAGCCCGACGCCAAGGTCGCGATCCTCTATCAGAACGACGATTTCGGCAAAGACTACCTCAAGGGCACCAAGGACGGTCTCGGCGCCAAGGGCGCGTCCATGATCATCATGGAAGAGAGCTATGAGGTGTCCGAGCCGTCGATCGACGGCCATATCGTCAAGATCAAGGCCGCCAATCCCGACGTGCTGCTGATCTATGCGACGCCCAAATTTGCGGCGCAGACCATCAAGAAGACGGCCGAGCTCAGCTGGAAGCCGCTCCAGATCCTCACCAACGTCTCGATCTCGGTCGGTAGCGTGATGAAGCCCGCCGGCTTCGAGAATGCACAGGGCGTGCTGTCGGCGGCTTATGCCAAGGACTCCACCGATCCGCAGTGGGCCAACGACCCCGGCATGAAGAAGTGGAACGAGTTCGTCGACAAGTACATGCCGGGTGCCGACAAGTCCGACACCAGCATGGTCTATGGCTACGGCGCGGCCTCGACCCTGGCCAAGGTCCTGGAGATGTGCGGTGACGATCTCACCCGCGCCAATCTCATGAAGCAGGCGGCTTCGCTGAAGGATTTTGCGCCGGATACGCTCCTGCCCGGCGTCAAGATCAATACTAGCGCTACTGACTTCGCCCCGATTGCGCAGCTGCAGATGCAGCGCTTCAAGGGTGAGAAGTGGGAACTGTTCGGCGAGATCATCAGCGGCGACGTCGCCTCCGAGTGACACGCTGACGCAATAGTCCGACCCTCGAGAAGCCCCCGCGAGCGATCGCGGGGGCTTTTTGTTGACGGCAGGCGCTAATCTTGTTCAATGCGGCGCCGATCCAACTCGGGGCAGGAGAACAATGTCCGCCGTTCGTTTTCAGGTTGCGGCCCTCTGGACCGCGCTCGCTTTGTGCACTGCGATGAGCAGCCCGGCACTGGCGCAGAAGAAGTACGACAGCGGCGCATCCGATACCGAGATCAGAATAGGCAACATCATGCCCTATAGCGGCCCGGCCTCGGCCTATGCCGCGATCGGCAAGGCCGAGGAAGCTTATTTCCGCAAGGTCAATGCCGAGGGCGGCATCAACGGGCGCAAGATCAAGTTCATCTCCTATGACGACGCCTATTCGCCGCCGAAGACGGTGGAGCAGGCGCGCAAGCTGGTCGAGAGCGATGGGGTGCTGCTGATCTTCGGCTCGCTCGGCACGTCCACCAACGGCGCCATTCGCAAATACATGAACGAGAAGAAGGTGCCGCAATTGTTCGTGGCGAGCGGCGCCTCGAAGTGGAACGATCCCAAGCAGTACCCCTGGACCATGGGCTGGCAGCCCAGCTACGCGAGCGAGGCGCGGATCTACGCCAAGTACATCATGAAGGAGAAGCCGGACGGAAAGATCGGCGTGCTCTACCAGAACGACGATTTCGGCAAGGACTACCTGAAAGGGCTGAAGGATGGCCTCGGGCCCAAGGCCTCGATGATCGTGCTGGAAGACAGCTACGACACGTCGGAGCCCGCCATCGACGAGCACGTCGTGAAGCTGAAGGCCTCGGGCGCCGACGTGTTCATCAGCATCACCACGCCGAAATTCGCCGCGCAGGCGATCAAGAAGGCGGCGGAGATCAACTGGCGTCCGGTCCACATCGTCTCCAACGTATCGGCCTCCGTCGGCGGCGTGATCGAGCCGGCGGGCCTGGAGGTCTCGCAAGGCCTGCTGTCGGCGAGCTACACCAAGGACGGCTCCGATCCGCAGTGGAATGCCGACGACGGCATGAAGAAATTCTATGACTTCCTCGCGCAGTATGATCCCAAGGCCAACAAGCTCGATGCCGGCGTCGTGTTCGGCTATGCCGCCGCGCAGACCATGGTCAAAGTGCTGCAGATGTGCGGCGACGACCTCACCCGCGAGAACGTCATGAGGCAGGCAGCCTCCTTGAAGGATTTCGAGCCCGACACGCTGCTGCCCGGCATCAGGATCAACACCGCGCCGGACAATTTCGCCCCGATCGAGCAGTTGCAGATGATGCGTTTCAAGGGCCGGAAATGGCAGCTGTTCGGCGAGATCATCTCCAGCGAGATGGGCCACTGAAGCGGCGCAACCCAAAATCGCTCCTTTTTGGTTAAACAACTCAAGACAGCCGGACCTTCTCGCAGTCGCACACGAGAGCCGGCCGTCCCTGACTACTAAAGACGCACCCCCCGTGACGCCGTCCCGGGGGCTTTCTGTTGAAGGCATCAGCCAAATCGTATTGAATTGCGGCAGCGTCGCCAAAAAAACCGAGACAAGAAAAGGGGCGCACACACACCAAGAAAATAGGGAGATAGGAATGCCCGCTGTCACCGGCAAACTTGCGGCCGCGTCACTGGCGCTTGCGCTCGTTGCGGCCTCGGCCTCCACTGCGTCGGCCCAGAAGAAATACGATACCGGCGCGACCGATACCGAGATCAAGATCGGCAACATCATGCCCTACAGCGGACCGGCCTCCGCCTACGGCATCATCGGGCGGACCGAAGCCGCCTATTTCAAGAAGATCAACGAAGAGGGCGGCATCAACGGCCGCAAGATCAACTACATCAGCTACGACGACGCCTATTCGCCGCCGAAGACGGTGGAGCAGGCGCGCAAGCTGGTCGAAAGCGACGAGGTGCTGTTCATCTTCAATTCGCTCGGCACGCCGCCGAACTCGGCGATCCAGAAATACATGAACTCGAAGAAGGTGCCGCAGCTGTTCGTCGCCACCGGCGCCACCAAGTGGAACGACCCGCAGAACTTCCCGTGGACGATGGGCTGGCAGCCCAACTACCAGAGCGAGACGCAGATCTACGCGAAGTGGCTCTTGAAGAACAAGCCGGACGCCAAGATCGCCGTGCTCTACCAGAACGACGATTACGGCAAGGACTATCTGAAGGGCCTCAAGGACGGCCTGGGCGCGAAAGCCGCCTCGATGATCGTCATCGAGGAGAGCTATGAGACCTCCGAGCCCACCATCGACAACCATATCGTCAAGCTCAAGTCGACCGGCGCCGACGTCTTCATGAACATCACCACGCCGAAGTTCGCGGCGCAGGCGATCAAGAAGAATGCCGAGATCGGCTGGAAGCCACTGCACTTCCTCAACAACGTCTCGGCCTCCGTCGGCAGCGTGATGAAGCCGGCCGGTTTCGAGAACGGCCAGGACATCATCTCCGCCGACTATCTCAAGGACGTGTCGGATCCGGAATGGAACAATGACGCCGGCATGAAGGAGTTTCTCGCCTTCATGACCAAATACTTCCCGGAAGGAGACAAGCTCGACAAGGGCACCATCGTCGGCTTTGCCGTGGCGCAGACGCTGGTTCAGGTGCTGAAGCAATGCGGTGATGATCTCACGCGCGCCAACGTCATGAAGCAGGCCGCCAGCCTGAAGGACTTCCGCACCGAGGCGCTGCTGCCGGGAATCCAGATCAACACCTCCGCGACCGACTTTGCACCCATCAGCCAGCTCCGGCTCGAGAAGTTCAAGGGCGAACGCTGGGAACTGTTCGGCGACGTGATCAGCGCCGACGTCGGCGGCTAGCCGAAGGACACGACGATGAAAGCCCCCTGCGAGACCATCGCAGGGGGCTTTTGCTTGCCCGCCGATTCTGATCACGCGATTGCACAATCGAATGATGGTAAAGCGTGCTTACGCTTTGGCGTCCGATGCGGTAGGCAGGAGGAACGGCGGCGTATGCCGCCAGTCTCTTCCGTCTGCCGAAGGCCATCGTCATGACCGACCGACGTCCCCTGCTCCGCGCGCTCTACGACGCCGCCGTCGCCGCCGCCCATCCCAATGTGGTGCTGGCGCCGCATTTGGGGCCCGCGCCGAAAGGACGCGTGATCTGCCTCGCTGCCGGCAAGGGCGCGGGCGCCATGGCCGCGGCGGCCGAGCGGCATTATCTCGACACGCTCAAGCTGGCGCCGGAACGGCTCGTCGGCATCGCCACCACGCGTCACGGCTACGGCGTGCCGACGCGCCGCATCCGCGTGGTCGAGGCCGGGCATCCCGTGCCGGATGAGGCTGGCCTCAAGGGCGCTGCCGACACGCTCGCGCTCGCAGGCGAGGCCGGGCCGGACGACATGCTCCTGGTGCTGCTCACCGGCGGCGGCTCGGCGAACTGGATCGCGCCCAGCGACGGTATCAGCTTCGCGCAGAAACAGGCGGTCAACAAGGCGCTGCTGCGCTCGGGCGCGCCGATCGGCGAGATGAACGTCGTGCGCAAGCACCTGTCGCGGATCAAGGGCGGCCGTCTCGCACGCGCCGGCAAGAATGCCGCCGAGATCGTGACGCTCGCGATCTCCGACGTGCCGCATGACGATCCTTCCGCGATCGCCTCCGGTCCGACCGTGCCTGATCCGACCACGCTGGCCGATGCGCGCGCCATCGTCGCGAAATACAAGCTCGACATCGACGATGCCGTCCGCCGCGCGCTCGACGATCCGGGCAACGAAAGCTGCAAGCCCGGCGATGCCGCCTTCGCGCGCGCGCATTTCGAATTGATCGCGCGGCCCAAGCAGTCGCTCGACGCCGCGGTGAAGCTCGCGCGCGAATCCGGTTACGAGACCATCGACCTCGGCGCCGATCTCGAAGGCGAGGCGCGCGAGGTCGCCGCCGCTCACGCCAGTCTGGCGCTGCAAGCGCGCGCGCAAGGCAAGCGCCTCGCGATCCTCTCCGGCGGCGAGCTCACCGTCACGGTGCGCGGCAATGGACGTGGCGGGCCGAACCAGGAATACGCGTTGGCGCTCGCCGCTCTGCTCAAGGACACGCCTGACATCTCGGCGCTGGCCGGTGACACCGACGGCGCCGACGGCGGCGCCGGCAACCCCACCGACCCCGCCGGCGCGCTGATCGACGCGACGACATTCGCAAAGATGAAGGCGCAGGGGCTTCAGCCGCAAGCGTACCTGGACAACAACGACGCCACGACGTTCTTCGAGGCGACCGGCGACCTGCTGCTGCCGGGCCCGACGCTGACCAACGTGAACGACATCAGGGTGATTTTGGTGGATTGAGGCTGAGATTTCTCCCCCGTCATGGCCGGGCTTGACCCGACCATCCACGCCTTCCCTCGCTGCCCAAAAACGTGGACACCCGGGCCAAGCCTGGCCATGACGCGGACGTGGAGCGCCGCCTCAGAACTCGCTCGCGACCTTCGCGAGCATCGCGATCAGGGCTTCGCGGTTGGCCTGCCCGAGCAGCTCGTTGAGCCGGGCCTCGTGCTTGGTGGCGACCAGCTTCTTGGCGCGGGCCAGCACCGCCTTGCCCTTGTCGGTCAGCACCAGGATGTGCGAGCGGCGGTCGTTGGTGGAGCGGATCCGCGCGCAAAGGTCGCGGCTCTCGAGATTGTCGAGCATGGCCACGAAGTTCGGCCTGAGGATGCCGAGGGTGGAGGCGATCTCGGTCTGGTTACGGCCGGGATTCTTCTCGACCAGCAGCAGCACGGAGAACTGCGCCGGCGTGAGCTGGAGCGAGGCCATGCAGCGCAGGAAGTTCTCGAACACCTTGAGCTGTGCCCGCTTCAGCACATAGCCGAGCTGTTCCGAGAGTTCGCCGAGCTGGAGCGCTTCGCCAGCAGCCCCCTGGCCTTGCACCTCGGCCGCGTCCTTGCGGCCCTTGGCCGTATCGGCAGGCTTTTCGGAGGACTTTTCAGCGGCTTTGGAAACGGTCATCGCCTCGTGCTCGTAATCCCGCTAAATTCGGGAGGGATCGTTCCCGCCCTTGATGTTATATTTGATAATTGTTATGGACCATATCAAATATCGCATGCGTTTTTCAATGGCTGTGAGCGGACCGTCCACCGCGATCGAGGGGACCGGTCCGTTATCTTAAGGGGGAGCGTCCGGTCTTGAATACCACCATCATGCTGTTCCTGGTGCAGGACGGCATCACCAATGGCGCGATCTATGCGCTGCTCGGCCTCGCGCTGGTGCTGGTGTTCGCCGTCACCCGCGTCATCCTCATTCCCCAGGGCGAATTCGTCACCTACGGCGCACTGACCTATGCCTCGCTGGCCGCAGGCCAGATGCCGGGCACGGCCAAGCTCGCGCTGGCCCTCGGCATCGGAGCCTTTGCCTTCGACCTGTTCGTCGCGCGCAAGGCGCTGCACGGCCGCCTGATCGTGCGCAGCGCCCTCACCAATATCGTGCTGCCGGCCATCGTGCTGGCGCTGACGGTTTACTTCGCCGCGCAGAAGCCGCCGGTCGCGGTCTCGATCGCGCTGTCGCTGGTGATCGTGGCGATGATCGGCCTCTATCTCTACCGCGTCGCATTCCAGCCGCTGGCGCACACCTCCGTGCTGGTGCTGCTGATCGCATCCGTGGGCGTCCATCTGGCACTGCAGGGCCTCGGCCTGCTGTTCTTCGGCGCCGAAGGCCAGCGCGGACCCGCCGTGCTGTCCGGCGCGTTCACCGCGGGCTCGCTGCGCTTCACCGGCCAGAGCCTTACCGTCTACGGCATCACCATCGCCTTCATTGTCGCCCTCTGGCTGTTCTTCGGCCTGACCCTCTACGGCAAGGCGCTGCGCGCGACCGCCGTGAACCGGCTAGGGGCGCGGCTCGTCGGCATCCGCACCACGCTGTCGGGGCAGATCGCCTTTCTGCTGGCATCCGTCATCGGCGCGCTGTCGGGCATCATGATCGTGCCGATCACGACGCTCTACTATGACAGCGGCTTCCTGATCGGCCTGAAGGGCTTCGTCGCCGCGATCATCGGCGGCCTCGTCAGCTATCCCCTCACCGCCGCCGCGGCGCTGGTCGTCGGCCTCGTCGAGGCGTTCTCGTCCTTCTATGCCTCCAACTACAAGGAGGTGATCGTTTTCATGCTGCTGATCCCCGTGTTGCTGCTGCGCTCGCTCGCCGCGCCCGCCGTCGAAGAAGAGAAGGACTGAGGCTGAAATGCAGAGCCGCCTTCCCATCATCGTCTTCGCAGCCGTCATGGCCGTGATCCCGTTCGTCCCCGGGATGCCTCCATTCTGGATCGTGCTGCTCGACAATATCGGCCTCGCGGCCCTCGTCGCGATGGGCCTCGTGCTGCTGACCGGCGTCGGCGGCCTGACCTCGTTCGGACAGGCAGCCTTCGTCGGCTTCGGCGCCTACACCACCGCGGTGCTGTCGACGGCCTACGGCCTGTCGCCCTGGCTGACGCTGCCGCTGTCGCTATTGGTCAGCGGATCACTGGCGGTGCTGCTCGGGCTGATCACCGTCCGCCTCTCCGGCCATTATCTGCCGCTCGGCACGCTCGCCTGGGGGCTCGGGCTGTTCTATCTCTTCAGCAAGCTGGAGTTTCTCGGCCGTAATGACGGCATCTCGGCGATCCCGCCGCTGTCGATCGGGACGTTCAAGATGCTCTCGCCCGGCTCGATCTACTACGCGATCTGGGTCGCCGTGATCCTCTCGGCGCTGCTGACGATGAACCTCTTGGATTCCCGCACCGGCCGCGCCATCCGCGCGCTCCGGCGCGGCCATGTCGCCGCCGAGGCGTTCGGCGTGCACACCCCGCGCGCCAAATTGCTGGTGTTCATCCATGCCGCCGTGCTCGCCGGCCTGTCAGGCTGGCTCTACGCCCATCTCCAGCGCGCGGTGAACCCGACGCCGTTCGGCGCGCAGGCCGGCATCGAATATCTCTTCATCGCGGTGGTCGGCGGCGCCGGCTATGTCTGGGGCGGCGTTTTGGGCGCGGCGATCGTCGTAGTGCTGAAGGAGGTGCTGCAGAGCTATCTGCCGCTGATCCTGCCCGGCTCTGGGCAGGTCGAGACCATCGTGTTCGGCATCATGCTGGTGGCGCTGTTGCAGCTCGCGCCCGGCGGCCTCTGGCCGTGGTTGATGTCGTTCCTGCCGGAGCGGACCGGTGGCAAGAAGCCGGACACCTCACTCAAGCTGGAGCAGCGTCCCCGCACGCTTAGCCAGTCCAGCATCCTGCTCCAGGTCGACAAGGCGCGAAAACAGTTCGGCGGCGTGGTCGCGGTCAACAACGTCTCCTTCGACGTCCAGGCCCGCGAGATGGTCGCGCTGATCGGCCCGAACGGCGCCGGCAAGAGCACGACCTTCAACCTGATCACCGGCGTGCTGTCGGCCACGTCAGGCTCGGTCTCGGTGCTCGGCAAGAAGGTCGACAAGGCGCCGCCGCAGGAGATCGTCAAGCTCGGCATCAGCAGGACCTTCCAGCATGTGAAGCTGGTCCCTGACATGACCGTGCTGGAGAACGTCGCGATCGGCGCGCATCTGCGCGGCCATTCCGGCCCGATCTCCTCGATGCTGCGGCTCGACCGCGCCGACGAAGCCAGACTGCTGGCGGAGGCCGCCCGCCAGATCGAGCGAGTCGGCCTTGCCGACCAGATGCACCAGCTCGCAGGCAGCCTCTCGCTTGGCCAGCAGCGCATCGTCGAGATCGCCCGCGCGCTCTGCGTCGATCCGATGCTGCTGCTGCTCGACGAACCGGCCGCCGGCCTGCGCCACATGGAGAAGCAGCAGCTCGCCAAGCTGCTGCGTGACTTGCGCGATGGCGGCATGAGCGTCCTCCTGGTCGAGCACGACATGGGCTTCGTCATGAACCTCGCCGATCGCATCGTGGTGCTCGATTTCGGCACCAAGATCGCCGAAGGCACCCCCGCCACGATCAAGACCAATCCCGAAGTGATCAAGGCCTATCTCGGAGTGGCGGCATGAGCGCGCTGTTGTCCGTCACCGACGCCCATGTCGCCTACGGCAAGGTCGAGGCGGTGCGCTCGGTCTCGCTCGAGGTCGGCGCAAACCAGATCGTCACCATCGTCGGCGCCAACGGCGCCGGCAAGACCACGCTGCTCTCCGCCATCATGGGCATCCTGCCGCTGAAAGGCCGTGTCACCTTCGCCGGCCAGGATCTCGCCCGGCTCGACATCGAGGACCGCGTCGCGATGGGGCTTGGCCTCGTCCCGGAGCACCGCGAATTGTTCGTCACCATGAATGTCGAGGACAATCTCGAGCTGGGCGCCTTCCGCATCGAGCGAAGCAAGGCAAAAGCCTCGATGGAGCGCGTCTACACGCTGTTTCCGCGACTGAAGGAGCGGCGCAAGCAGTTCGCCGGCACGCTCTCCGGCGGCGAGCAGCAGATGCTCGCGATGGGCCGCGCGTTGATGGGCGAGCCGAAACTGCTGATGCTGGACGAGCCGAGCCTCGGCCTCGCCCCGATCATCGTCGCCGACATCTTCCGCATCGTCACCGAGCTCCGCGCCAGCGGCGTCTCGGTGCTGCTGGTCGAGCAGAACGCCCAGGCCGCGCTGAAGATCGCGGACCAGGCCTATGTGATGGAGCTCGGCGAATTCGTGCTCAGCGGCAAGGCCAGCGACATCGCGGCGAATGAACGGGTTGCGGCGAGCTATCTCGGCTTCCAGCACGAAGGCGAGAGCGTGATCTGATTTCTCTTACCCTCCCCTGGAGGGGGGAGGGTCGCTTCGCAACGAGCCTAGCGATGTGCGAAGCGGGGGTGGGGTGACGGTCCCTCCGCGTAGAACACTGCCCGTGTTGAGAGATCACCCCACCCCGCTCGCGCTCCGCGCGATCGCCCCCCTCCAGGGGAGGGTAAGCAAGCGGCGCGTTACGAAGCTACCCCGCCTTCTCCTTCAGCGTCGCGACCTCCGCCTCCAGTTCCGCAATCCTCGCATCTCTCGCCGCCAGCGCCGCCGCCACATCGCCTGCATCGAACTTCTGCGGAATGTGCTGTGGGCAGTTGGTGTCCCAGGCTGCGATCTTGAACAGGATCACCTGCTCCGGCCGCGCGCGGTAACCCTTGGGCATCAGCGACGTCGTCAGCGCTTCGTCGTCCTCGACCACGCGCGCCTCGCCCCAGATCTTCACGCGGCGGCGATGGGCGTAGTCCATCACGAAGATGTAGGCCTTGGGATTCTCCGACAGGTTGCCCTGCGTCAGATATTGCTGGTTGCCGGCATAGTCGGTGAAGGCCAGTGTTTGCTTGTCCAGGACCTTGAGGAAGCCCTTCGGGCCGCCGCGATGCTGGATATAAGGCTGGCCGTCCGCCGAAGCGGTGGCGAAGTAAAAGCTGTTGGCCTCAGTGAGGAAGGCCTCGAGGTTTTCATCGACCTCAGTGCGCCAGCCGCGCTGCTCGACGCGGCCATAGGCCTCGCGCGACCCCTTGCGCGCCTGGATCGCCTTCACCGCGGGGGTGAAGGCCACGTCGCTGGCATAGGTGTGGGCTGCTGTCGCCATCGGAACATCTCCTAATTCCGGCGCATCGCTGCGTCTTCATCAGCCAAAATGGACCTTTCGCCGACTAAAACAATCTACCCGCTTGACACTTCATCGTTGCAATATATGCAATAATGAGATGGACCGCCTTGAAGCCATGCACGCCTTCGTCACCGTCGCCGATCTCAGCGGCTTTGCGCCGGCGGCGCGCAAGCTAAACCTGTCGCCCTCGGCGGTAACGCGGCTGATCGCGGCGCTGGAGGAGCACCTCGGCGCCCGGCTGCTGCAGCGGACCACACGGCAAGTGAGATTGACCGACGTCGGCGCGCGCTATCTGGAGCGCGCGCGGCGCATCCTCGCCGATGTCGAGGAGGCCGACGGCTCCGCGCGGGAGGAGCGCAACCGGCCGAGCGGACGGTTGGTGGTCTCGGCGCCGGTCGGCTTCGGCCGGCTGCATGTCGGGCCGGTCATGACCGACTATCTCAAGCGCTATCCCGGGGTGGGCGGGGAATTGCGCTTGTCCGACCATCTCGTCAATCTCGTGGAGGACGCCGTCGATGTCGCGGTGCGGATCGGTCATCTCGCTGACTCCTCGCTGGTGGCGCGCCAGGTCGGCGAGATGCGGCGGATCGTGGTGGCGACGCCGGGCTATCTCAAGCGCCACGGCGAGCCGAAGACGCCGGACGCGTTGCTTGAACACCAGACCATTCAGTTCGGCCCGTCCGCCAGCTGGCACTTCGTGCACGACGGCCGCGACATCGAGGTCACGCCATCGCCCCGCTTCATCAGCAACAGCGCCGACGCCGCCCTGCAATACGCCGAAGCTGGCGGCGGGGTGACGCGCGTGCTGGCCTATCAGGCCGCCGAGGGGCTGAAGCGCGGACGGCTGAAAATCGTGCTGGCGAAGTACGAGCAGCCGGCGCTGCCGATCCACATCATCTACCCGACCTCGCGCCTGCTCTCAGCCAAGGTGCGCGCGTTCGTCGATCTCGTGGTGGAGACGGCGGAGTGGAGGTTTGGGTAGGTACGTGTCCCGGACGCGCCGCGGAGCGGCGCAGAGCCGGGGCCCAGAAGGCGGCAGGGTGCCATGTCGAGACATGGGTCCCGGCTCTGCGCAGCAGCGTTGCACGCTGCAGCGCGTCCGGGACACGGAGAGATCACCCCTTCTTCGGCACCACCCGAAACGTGCCGCTGGCGCGCGCGATCACGGCATCGTCGGCCTTCACAAGGCACTGCGCAAAGCAGATCGTCTTGCCGGTCTTGATCACGTCGCTCTCGATCGAGCACCACTGGCCGATCTCGGCGGCGCCGGCAAAATCGACCGAAAGCGAGACCGTCACGAACGACGTGGTCCAGTTGGTCACCAGCGCACAACTATAGCCCATGGCATTGTCGGCGAGCGCCGCGATGAGGCCGCCATGGATCAGCCCGCGGCCGTTGGTGTGGGGCCTGGCCAGCCGGAGGCCGATGATGACGGCCTTGTCGGTGTTCTTGGAGTAAAGCGGCTCCCAGGGTTCGGTGAGAGGGCTCTTGCGAAAGAGCGGCTCGAAGCCGGCGGGAATGTCGGTGGCGGTCATGGTTGTCTCGCGTTGACGTGTCGTCAGGATTGAACGCGATGGCGATGACGGTTGCATCAATTACAAAGTTTTAAACGGGATTTGCTCGCGTGTTTGAAACACGGGTGGCGCCACAATGACCGAGCCGTAGGGTGGGCAAAGCGAAGCGTGCCCACGCGCTTTCGCAATTATGGGAAGTGGTGGGCACGGCGCAAGGGCGCCTTTGCCCACCCTACGGCACCGTCGGCCCCGTCCTAAAACGGCAACCCGACATAATTCTCCGACAGCGACGTCATCGCGGCCTGCGACTGCGTGACGTAGTCGAGCTCGGCGAGCTGAATGCGCGCGCCGATGGTGCCGGTGTCGGGGAATTTGTGCAGCATCGAGGTCATCCACCAGGAGAAGCGCACCGCCTTCCAGACCCGCGCCAGCGCCGTGGTGGAATAGGCGTCGATGCCGGCGCTGGATTTCTCGTCGTAGAATTCGCGCAGCGCGCCCGACAGATAATGTGCGTCGCTGGCAGCGAGATTCAGTCCCTTGGCGCCGGTCGGCGGCACGATGTGGGCGGCGTCACCGCACAGGAACAGCTTGCCGAAGCGCATCGGCTCGGCGACGAAGCTGCGCAGGGGCGCAATGCTCTTCTCGATCGAGGGGCCGGTGACGAGGCTATCGGCCGCCTCCTGGTCGAGCCGGCGCTTCAATTCGTCCCAGAAGCGGTCGTCCGGCCATTGGTCGACATGGTCGTCGAGCGAACACTGCACATAGTAGCGGCTGCGTCTGGTCGAGCGCATGGTGCAAAGCGCAAAGCCGCGGGCGTGGTTGGAGTAGATCAGCTCATCGCTGACCGGCGGCGTCTCCGAGAGGATGCCGAGCCAGCCGAACGGATAGACCCGTTCGAACTCCTCGATCGCCCCGGCCGGGACGCTGGCGCGGCTGACGCCGTGAAAGCCGTCGCAGCCGGCGATGAAATCGCAATCGATCGCGTGGGTGACGCCGTCCTTGACCCAGGTTACGCGCGGGTGACTGCCGTCGAAATCATGCGGCTGCACGTCCCTGGCCTCGTAGACCGAGATGAGACCGGCAGCTTTGCGCGCGTTCATCAGGTCGAGCGTGACCTCGGTCTGGCCGTAGATCATGACCGTCTTGCCGGTCGCCGCCTTCATGTCGATGCGGTGACGGCGGCCGGAAAAGGCGAGCTCGATGCCTTCATGCACCAGGCCTTCGGCATGCGCCCGCGCACCGGCGCCGATCTCGTCGAGCAGCGCGACGGTTCCCTCCTCCAGCAAACCGGCGCGGATGCGACCGAGCACGTAATCCGGGCTCTGCCGCTCCAGAATGACATTGTCGATGCCGTATGCGTGCAGCAGTTGCCCAAGCAACAATCCGGCCGGCCCGGCCCCGATGATTGCGACTTTTGTCCGCAATACTTGCTCCTTCCGATCCTGTAGGCTTTGCTCGTGGCTCGCTTGTCGCGTTGCTCCGCGCACGATAATTATATCATATAACGGTTGGGCAAAAGGGGAGGGCCGTCGCCGGGCAGCGACAAATCCATGCAGCATGGCTGACGCGGACGGCGCGGCGAAGTGCGCGCCAGTTCCGGCTTGAACGCGCCGGCCGATTAGATAACATGTTAATTAACGAGACCGGGCCATCGAAGCCCGCCGTCGAAAACAGGGAGAGACGTGTGATGAGGAAAGCCTGTCTGGCGTTGCTGCTGGCCGCAAGCGTGACGCCTGCCTTCGCGCAGGACAAGACCTTCGATTTGAAGATCTCGCACTGGGTGCCGGCTTCGCATCCGCTGCAGAAGTCGCTGGAAGACTGGGCTGCCGCGGTCGAGAAAGATTCCGGCGGCACCATCAAGGGCAAGGTGTTTCCGGCCCAGCAGCTCGGCAAGGCGTTCGACCATTACGACATGGCGCGCGACGGCATCGCCGACGTCACCTATGTCAATCCCGGCTACCAGCCCGGCCGCTTCCCGATCGTCGGCGCCGGCGAACTGCCGTTCCTGATCTCGGACGCCAAGGGCGGCTCGATGGGGCTGGACGCCTGGTATCGCAAATATGCCGAGAAGGAGATGAAGGACGTCAAATACTGCCTCGCCTTCGTCCACTCGCCCTCCTCGTTCCATTCCAAGACCAAGAAGATCGTGCTGCCCGAAGACGTGAAGGGCATGAAGATCCGCCCGGCGCACGCCACCATGGCGAACTTCGTGACGTCGCTCGGCGGCACCAATGTGCAGTCCTCGGCGCCTGAGGTCCGCGACATCATCGAGCGCGGCGTCGCCGACGGCGTCACCTTCCCCTGGGGTTCCCTGGTGCTGTTCGGCATCGACAAGGTGACCAAATACGACATGGAGGCGCCGCTCTACACCACGACCTTCGTGTTCGTGATCAACAAGGACAAGTACAACGCGATGTCCGACAAGCAGAAGGCCGCGATCGACAAGAACTGCTCGGTCGAAATGGCGGGCGTGGTCGGCGAGCACTGGGGTAAGTTCGAGGATGCCGGCATCGACAAGGTGAAGGCGGAATCCGGCCACGAGGTCTACAAGCTGGCACCCGAGCAGACCGCCGCCTGGAAGAAGGCTGCCGAGCCGCTGGTGAAGACCTGGTCCGAGGGCGCCAAGAAGGCCGGAGCCGATCCGGACGCCGCGCTCGCGGACCTCAAGGCCTCGCTGAAGAAATACAACGCGCTGGCGGAGTGACTTCCAACAGCGGCCGCACACTCGCTCGACCTCTCCCGCTTGCGGGAGAGGTCGGCGCGGAGCGCCGGGTGAGGGCTCTCTCCCCTTGGGGAGTCTCTCTGTGGAGGCAC
>NZ_PTFE01000113.1:0-22748 GCF_002936975.1 Bradyrhizobium sp. AC87j1 | reverse complement strand
TCATGTGACGGGGTGGGGTGATCTCTCCACTTGGGCACTGTTCGTCGCGGAGGGACCGTCACCCCACCCTGCTCGCGCTACGCGCGATCGACCCTCCCCCTCCAGGGGAGGGAGGGTAAGATCCGGCCTACCCATGCCTATGCCCATGCTTCCGCACCTTCCCCTGCTTGCCTTCCCCTGTCGGGATCATCACCACGCGGCCGTAGCGCACGCCGCGCTCGGCGATGATGTGGTCGGCGAAATGCCGGACTTCGGCGGCATCCCCGCGCAGCGCCGTCATCTCCATGCAATTGTTGTCGTCGAGATGGACGTGCAGGGTTGCCAGCGCGAGGTCGTGATGGCCGTGGAATTCCTGCACCAGGCGTTTTGACAGATCGCGGGCGGCGTGGTCGTAGACATAGACGAGACCGGCCACGCATTGGCCGGTCTGCGCGGTGTCCTCGGTGCTCTGCTGCAGGCCGGCGCGGGCGAGATCGCGGATGATCTCGGAGCGGTTCTGGTAGCCGCGCGCTTCCGCCGCCGCGTCGATCTCGGCCAACAGATCGTCCTCGATCGTGATGGTAATTCGCTGCATCAGATATTCCCCCGCGTGCCTCGCCTGTGTCCCGTGAACCGTAGCCCGGATGGAGCGAAGCGCAATCCGGGACGGTGCCAATTTGCGGGCAGGACCCCCGGATTTCGCTTGCGCTCCATCCGGGCTACGCAGTGTCCTCACAGCCGCGTCGCCCGCAGCCGCAGCGCATTTCCGACCACGCTGACCGAGGACAGCGCCATCGCCGCCGCGGCGATGATCGGCGAGAGCAACAGACCGAACGCTGGATAGAGGATGCCGGCCGCGATCGGAATGCCGGCGGCGTTGTAGATGAAGGCGAAGAACAGGTTTTGCCGGATGTTGCTCATCGTCGCCTGCGACAGCTTTCGCGCCCGGACGATGCCGACGAGGTCGCCCTTGAGCAGGGTCACGCCGGCGCTCTCCATCGCCACATCGGTGCCGGTGCCCATGGCGATGCCGACTTCCGCGGCGGCCAGCGCCGGCGCGTCGTTGACGCCGTCACCGGCCATCGCGACGCTGCGGCCGGCCTTTTGCAGCTTGGTGACCACTGCGCTCTTCTGATCCGGCAGCACCTCGGCCTCGACCTCGGCGATGCCGAGCCGGCGCGCCACCGCTTCCGCCGTGGTGCGGTTGTCGCCGGTCAGCATGATCACCTTGATGCCTTCGGCCGCGAGCGCCTTCAGCGCTTCCGGCGTCGAGGCCTTGACCGGATCGGCGATCGCGAACAGGCCGGCGAGCCGGCCGTCGACGGCCATGTTGATCACCGTGGCGCCGTCGCCGCGGAGCCGTTCGGCCTCGGCGTCGAGCGTTTTGGTGTCGATGCCGATCGACGTCAGATACCTGGCATTGCCGAGCACGATGGTCTTGCCGTCGACCTTGCCGGTGGCGCCTTTGCCGGTCGGCGAGTCGAATTGCTCGACCTGGCCGAGGGCAAGCTGCTTCTCCTTGGCCGCGCGCATGATCGCGTCAGCCAAAGGATGCTCGCTGGCGCGCTCGACGCTGGCCGCAAGCTTGAGGATGTCATCCTCCGCAAAGCTCGGCGCCGGCACGATCGCGACCACCTTGGGCTTGCCTTCGGTCAGCGTGCCCGTCTTGTCGACCACCAGCGTGTCGATTTTCTCCATCCGCTCCAGCGCCTCGGCGTTCTTGATCAGCACGCCGCCTTGCGCCCCGCGGCCGACGCCGACCATGATCGACATCGGGGTCGCCAGGCCCAGCGCACAGGGGCAGGCGATGATCAGCACGCTGACGGCGGCGACGAGACCGAAAGCGAGCCGCGGTTCCGGACCGAACCAGGCCCAGGCGCCGAAGGCAACGAGGGCGACGACGATCACCATCGGCACGAACCAGCCCGCGACCTGATCGGCCAGCCGCTGGATCGGCGCGCGCGAGCGCTGCGCGTCCGCGACCATCTGCACGATCTGCGACAGCAGCGTCTCGCGGCCGACCTTGTCGGCGCGCATGATGAAGCTGCCCGACTGGTTCAGCGTGCCGGCGATCACCTTCGCGCCGCTCTCCTTCGTCACCGGCATGGACTCGCCGGTGACGAGCGATTCGTCGAGCGAGGACCGGCCCTCGAGGATCACGCCGTCGACCGGCACCTTTTCGCCGGGACGGACGCGCAGACGTTCGCCGGCATGCAGCGCGTCGATTTCGACCTCGTGCTCGCCGCCGTCGTCATCGACGCGGCGCGCGGTCTTCGGCGCAAGCTGAAGCAGCGCCTTGATCGCGCCGGAGGTTGCGTCACGGGCGCGCAGCTCCAGCACCTGGCCGAGCAGCACCAGCACGGTGATGACGGCAGCAGCTTCGAAATAGACGGCGACCGCACCTTCATGGCCGCGGAATGTTGCGGGGAAGATCTGCGGCACGACGGTGCCGATGATGCTGTAGCCATAGGCAACGCCGGTGCCCATCGCGATCAGCGTGAACATGTTGAGGTTGCGCGTCAGCAGCGACTGCCAGCCGCGAACGAAGAACGGCCAGCCGGCCCACAGCACCACGGGGGTGGCGAAGGCGAGCTGGATCCAGTTCGACAGCGTCTGATCGATCCAATTGTGCGAGCCCGCGAGATGGCCGCCCATCTCCAGCACCACGGCCGGCAGCGCCAGCGCGCCGCCGATCCAGAACCGCCGCGTCATGTCGGCGAGCTCGGGGTTGGGGCCGGTCTCCAGGCTTGCCACTTCCGGCTCCAGCGCCATGCCGCAGATCGGACAGCTGCCCGGTCCGACCTGGCGGATCTCCGGATGCATCGGGCAGGTGTAGATCGTGCCAGCCGGCATCTCCGGCGCGGGCGCCTTGTCCTTGGCGAGATATTTTGCGGGATCGGCGGCGAACTTGCTGCGGCAGCCGGCCGAGCAGAAATGGAAGGTCTCGCCGTGATATTCGAAACGGTGCTTCGAGGTCGTGGGATCGACCGTCATGCCGCAGACGGGATCGCGCACCTTGCTGGCCGCATCGCCGTGGTCATGCGCGTGATGATGGTCGTGGCCGGCATGATCGCCGTGCCCGCCGCAGCAGGAGGAGGCCGCCGTCTTGGCCGCTTCCGTCTTGGCCGGCTCCGTTTTGGCGGAACAACCGCATCCGGAATGTCCATCCGCGCCCTGATGATGCCTGTGTTCGTTCATTGCCCTTGCTCCGGCCTTGTACCCAGGGTCTTGCAACCCATACCCGGTAGGGGTATATAGACCTCATGCGCAAGGACATCAAGGCATCTGTCGGAAAACGCCTCGGCCGGATTGAGGGCCAGGTTCGCGGCCTCTCGAAAATGGTAGAGGAGGACCGCTACTGCATCGACATCGTGACGCAGATCTCGGCGGTGCGTGCCGCACTGCGCCGGGTCGAGGAAGAGGTCCTGAAGGACCACGTCGCCCATTGCGTCGAGCACGCGATCGCGAGCGGCGACAAGGCCGACCAACGCGAGAAGATCGCCGAGCTGATGGCGGTGATCGGACGGGCGGAGCGGTAGGTCTTTACGTCTGTCATTGCGAGCGAGGCAATCCAGACTGTCCTCGAGGAAGTAGTCTGGATGGCTTCGTCGCAAGAGCTCCTCGCAATGACGGTTGCTGAGGTGCTCGCGCCACACTCACAGGCGTTGTCCCCGCGAACGCAGGGACCCATAACCCCAGGGAAAGGTTTGACGAAGACTGGGAGTTCGGGATTTCTACCGTGCGCAGCCGATAGATCACGCGGTATGGGTCCTTGCTTTCGCAGGGACGACGGCCGTTACGCCGCCCTCTCGCGTACCCGGCCACGCCGCCTCGGGCGGTACATCGCCAGCTTCTTCAGCAGCGGGACAGGTCCGGAGACGGGCACGTTTTCAGCCGCCTCCGCAGCTTGCGCACTCATTTGCGCAGCCGGAATTTCAGCCGGCGCTTCTTGGTCAACCGTCTCAGGAACGAGCGGCGGCGCACTGATCGTTTCTGGAAACACACTGAATGTGCCCGCTACCTCCTCGAGCGGCTTCTGCTTGTCGGCCCAGTGCAGGGCAGTGTAGTCGAACCCGTGCACGATGGTGGGTTTGACGACCTCGAAATAGGGCGAGATGTCGAAGTCGCGGGGCATGTAGAGCGAGGAATCGCGGATGTGCAGGATCTCGCGGCGGGCGGCGCGGCTGCCGGCCTTGGTGATCTTCGGCAGGATCGGATAGCGCACCGCGTCGAACGCTTGTGCGATCAGCGCCGAGCAGATGATCTTGGTCGGATCGCCCGAGCCGATCGCGATCATGCGCCGCCGCCAGCGCTGCGGCACCGGCAGCGGGAACAAGAAGCGCATGAGGTCGACGATGTTCTTGGTGTCGTAGCCGAAGCCGATGCGGTTGATCGCATAGCGGCAGACGGTGGTGCGGTCCTCGTAGGACAGCCCGACCGGGCGGCAGACCCGGGTGTGATACGGGAAATATTTCGACAGCGGCGCCGAGGTGACGCCTTCGCCGATATTGGCCTCGATCAGCACATGCGGCTCGCCGTCGGGCTCGACGGCGCCCTCGACCGGGCCGACATAGAGCGCGGCATGCGACCAGGTCGACTGCGTCAGATATTTGATGATGCCGGAGATGCGGTTGTTGCCCTCGACCAGCAGCACGTCGCCGGGCTCGATCACGCCGCGCAGGTGCTCCGGGTCGCTCGGCGTGAACGGCTCGTAGCCCGGCACCTCCTTGGAGAGGTACGCGGCAATCAGCTTGCCGACTGAATCTAGGACCGTCCCCATTTCCAACTCCCCCCACGGCCTTTTGCGGCCGTCTTTTTCCCTTCTCTATCATGGTCGGAACGTGTTGCAATTCGGTTCATCACTCCGTGACATCAAGCACGATTGATTCACCATGATGGTTGCCGTGCAACATCAGATGCGGCAAGGTTCGCTGACTGTTCCCGTTCGCCGCAAGTCCTCGGAAACCATGACATGACAATCACGCGCCGCGGTTTCCTTGTCGCGTCGGCGGGCCTTGCCGCGATGCCGGTCCTGCGCGCAACCGCCGCGCCCCTGCCGCGCGAGGCCGACATCGTCGTGATCGGTGCGGGAGCCGCGGGAATCGCTGCGGCGCGCCGCATCATGGCGACGGGCCGCAAGGTCCTCGTGATGGAAGCGGCATCGCAGATCGGCGGCCGCTGTATCACCGACAGCACCACCTTCGAGGTGCCGTTCGACCGCGGTGCGCGCTGGATGCACAATCCCGACACCAATCCGATGATCCGGCTGGCGCGCAGTGTCGGGCTGGACGTACTGCCGGCGCCATCGGGCCAGAAGATGCGCATCGGCCGCCGCAACGCACGCGCGGGCGAGACCGAGCAATTCCTGGCGGCGCTGGTGCGCGCCAACCGCGCCATCGACGATGCTTCGCGGGCTAAGCTGGATACCTCTTGCGCCTCCGTGCTGCCGAAGGATCTCGGCGACTGGGCGGGCGCGGCCGAATTCATGCTGGGCGCGGGCTTTGCCGGCAAGGACCTGAAGGATCTGTCGGCGATCGACAAGGGACGCGCGCAGGATCGCAACGCGGCGATCGCCTGCCGTCAGGGCCTGGGCACGCTGATCACCAAACTCGGCGAGCAGGCGCCGGTGGCGCTGTCGACGCCGGCGAGCCGCATCAGCTGGAGCAACCGCGACGTCAGCGTTGAGACGCCAGCCGGCAAGATCGCCGCGCGCGCCGTCATCGTCACGGTCTCGACCAACGTGCTGACATCGGGCGCGATCAAGTTCACGCCCGACATTCCCAAACGCACGTTAGACGCGGCGTCGAAGCTCGGCCTCGGCAGCTATGATCGCATCGTGCTGCAATTGCCGGGCAATCCGCTCGGCCTGTCGCGCGACGATAGCCTCATCGAGCAAAGCAATTCGGCACGCACCGCGCTGATGTTCGCCAATATCGGCGGCTCTTCGCTGTGCTCGATTGACGTTGGCGGCGCGTTTGGCCGCGATCTCTCCGAGCAGGGTGAGAAGGCAATGGTCGCCTTCGCCAGGGAATGGATCACGAAATTGTTCGGTAGCGAGGCTGCGGCTGCCGTCGGGAAGACCAGCGCTACGCGCTGGAACGCCTCGCCCTACGTCCTGGGTGCGATGTCGGCGGCTTCCCCCGGCGGTCAGCTGTCGCGAAAAATCCTGAGCGAACCGATCGGCAATGTGTTCCTCGCCGGCGAAGCCACGCACGAGACGCTGTGGGGCACCGTCGACGGCGCCTGGGAAAGCGGCGAGCGCGCCGCGGACGCAGCCTTGCGCAAGATCGGTGCGCTCAAGGACGATTCGGCGGATGTGCCGACGCAATCGACGAAGAAGCGCCGGGCGCCAAGGCAGTAGGGCAAGAACTAGAGGACGATGGTTCGAAACTCGACTAGCGCCCGGAAATAGGTGCGTTCCCTCCCCCCTTGTGGGGGAGGGCTAGGGAGGGGGGTAGCCCAGCAAAAGGTGCCGATTGCGATGATGCGCCGAGGGCGAGGAGCGCGACGGAAAGAATCCCCGTGTGGCACCCCCCTCCCTGCCCCTCCCCCACAAGGGGGGAGGGAACGGAGAGAGCGCTGCTCTCGGCCGAACTCAATTCGATCTCAACGTATCCCGCTCTAGCTCAGCGCAACACCCCGTCCAGCACCGGCAGTCCCGCGATCACCGCCATCGCGATCAGCCCGTAGCAGATCGCGCGAAACACCCGCTCGCTGGCGCGGCCGAACAGCGAGGCGCCGAATGCGACGCCAATCCCATAGACCGGCCCAACGATCAGCGCGAGCGCGAGCGATTCGCGGCTGATCAGCCCCGTGGTTGCGTAGCTGACCATCGAGAAGAAATCCGACGCGCCGAAGAACAGCACGATGTTGGCGCGCGCGACGATCGGCGCGATCGGGCGGCCGAGCCAATAGCCGACGATCGGCGGGCCGCCGGTTTGCGCGAGGCCGCTGCAGAAGCCCGAGACGCCGCCGATGCCGACCGAGAGCCAGGCGTGGTCCCTGCCGCGATAGCGCCAACCCGACAGCAGCAGGAGCAACAGGGCCGCGACGAAGCAGGAGATGATCCAGCGCGTGGTGACGGGCTCGAGCACGCTGAGGAAATAAGTGCCGACGGGCACGCCGACCAGCGCGCCCAGCACGATCACCGCGGTCGCCTTGCGGTCGGCCTTGCGCCAGGCATCGGGCAGCAGCGGCGCCGCCGCGACGAAGTCGATCACCAGAAGCAAGGCGGCGACGAGCCGTGGCGCAGCAATGCTGCTTGCCAGCGGCATGAAGATCAGCGCCGAGCCGAAGCCGGAAAAGCCGCGTGCAGTGCCGGAAATGAAAGCGACGGCGCAGAGCGCCATCGCAATGGTGAGGCTGACGTCCTTCGGAAGGAAGTCCGCAATACTCATCCCCGCAGCGTGCCGCCGGTCTTCTTCGTGACCTCGGCCACGATCTTCGCGGCCACGGCCTCGATCTCCTGATCGGTCAACGTCTTCTCGCGCGGCTGGATCGTCACCGCGATCGCGATCGACTTCTTGTCGTCGTCGATGCCCTTGCCCTCGTAGACGTCGAACACGTTCACGCCGGTGATCAGCTTCTTGTCGACGCCTTGCGCGGCCCGCACGATGTCGCCACCCTTCACGGTGCGATCGACGATGAAAGCGAAGTCGCGCGTGACGGGCTGGAACGCCGAGAGCTCGATCACGGGCTTGGCGCGGGTCGCCTTCTTCTTCGCCTCGGGGATACGGTCGAGGATCACCTCGAACACCATCAGCGGGCCGTCGGCGCCGAGCGCTTCGAGCGCTCTTGGATGTACCTCGCCGAAATGGCCGAGCACGTTCTGCGGCCCGATCTGGATCGTGCCGGAGCGGCCCGGATGCAGCCATGCCGGACCGCCGGCCACGATCTGCAGCGCCTGCATCGGCGCGCCCGCGGCTGCCAGCACGGCCAGCGCATCCGCCTTGGCGTCGAACACATTAGCCTGGGCCGAGCCCGACCAGTGCCGTCCCAGACCTTCACAGGAGGCAAAGCCGCGGCGCACGCCGCTCGCCGCCATGAACTGATCCTGCGGACGGTCGCCTTTGAAGATTTGTCCAACCTCGAACAGCGCGACATCGCTCACGCCGCGATTGGCGTTGGCTTGTGCGGCCGCGATCAGGCCCGCGAGCAGCGTCGGGCGCATGTCGGAGAGATCAGACGCGATCGGGTTGGCGACTTCGAGCTCGCGCTGGCCGCCGCCGAACAATTTTGCCGCGGACTTCGTGATGAACGACCAAGTCACCGCTTCGATGATGCCGCGGCTTGCGAGCGCGCGCCGGGCGCGGCGGGTACGCAGCTGGAGCGGTGTCAGCACCGATTTGCGCGCGTCCTCGCCGCGCTCGAACGGCGTCATCGGCACCTTGTCGACGCCGTAGATGCGGACGATCTCCTCGACGATGTCGGCCTTGCCGTGCACGTCCGTGCGCCACGACGGCACCGCGACCTTCACCACCGGGCCCGGGCCCGCCATCATGAAGCCGAGATGGGTCAGGATGCGCTTCATCTCGACCTGCGGCACCTCGATGCCGGAGAGGCGCTTGACCTCGGTCACGGGGAAATCGATCACGCGGTCGTCGCCGAAGGCCTTGCCGACCACGACGGTCTCGGACGACGTGCCGCCGCACATCTCCATCACCAGCTTGGTCGCCAGCTCCAGCCCCGGCACCATGAAGGCCGGATCGACACCGCGCTCGAAGCGGTAGCGCGCGTCCGAATTGATGCCGAGCTTGCGGCCGGTCTGGGCGATGTTGATCTCGTTCCACAGCGCCGATTCGATCAGCACGTCGGTGGTATCATCATCGCAGCCGGAGGCTTCGCCGCCCATGATGCCGGCGAGCGATTCGACGCCGTGCTCGTCCGCGATCACGCAAATGGCGGGATCGAGATTATAGGTGCGGCCGTCGAGCGCGAGCAGCGTCTCACCGTCACGCGCGCGGCGCACGACGAGATTGCCCTTCACCTTGCTGGCGTCGAACACGTGCAGCGGGCGCGCGCGGTCGTAGGTCATGAAGTTGGTGATGTCGACCAGCGCGTTGATCGGGCGCAGGCCGATCGCGGTTAGCCGCTTCTGCAGCCATTCCGGCGACGGACCGTTCTTGACGCCACGCACGAGGCGGAGCGCGAAGCCGGGACACAGCGTGGAATCCTCGACCGTGACCTTCACGGGACAAGGGAATTCGCCCTTGATCGGCTTGATGGCGGGATCCCTGAACTTGCCCATGTCGGCGGCGGCAAGGTCGCGCGCGATGCCGTGCACGCCGGTGCAGTCCTGTCGGTTCGGCGTCAGATTGATCTCGACCATGGGATCGCCAAGCGCGGCCCATTCGGCATAGCCGGCGCCAACAGGTGCATCCGCCGGTAATTCCATGATGCCGTCATGGTCGTTGGAGATCTGCAGCTCGGCCGCCGAGCACAGCATGCCGCGGCTCTCGACGCCGCGGATGGTGCCGACGCCCAGCGTGATGTCCTTGCCGGGAATGTAGGTGCCGGGCGGCGAGAACACGCTGACGAGACCCGCACGCGCATTCGGCGCGCCGCACACGACCTGCACCGGCGCGCCGCCGTCGCCGGTATCGACCATGCAGACGCGCAGGCGATCCGCATTCGGATGCTGCTCGGCCGAGATCACCTTCGCGATGGTGAAGGGCTTGAGCGCCTTCGCCTTGTCCTCGATGTTCTCGACCTCGAGCCCGATCATGGTGAGCTTGTCGGCGAGCTTGTCGAGCGGCTCGTCGGTTTCGAGATGATCCTTCAGCCAGGAGAGGGTGAATTTCATGGCTGTTTTTTCTCCACGGAGACGGTCTGCTCCCTCTCCCGCTTGCGGGGGAGGGTTGGGGTGGGGGCTCTCTCCGCGACGGTGGTCGCGATGGTTTCGAGGACGCCGCCACGATTTGTCATGACATCGAGATTGCTGAAGCGGAGCACCTTGAAGCCCATCGCTTCGATTGTGGTAGAGCGACGCGCGTCGGCGCGCTCGCCATCATTCGAGAAGTGTTGGCCGCCGTCGAGCTCGATGACCTCCCCCGCAAGCGGGAGAGGGAGTCCGACCGTCCTTGCGGCTGGAGCAATTGTGTCCCAGCAGGCCATCACGAGCTCAGACCCCCAGCCAGCGTCGGCACCTCCAGCGGCTTGAAGCCGTAATGGGACAGCCAGCGGACGTCGCTGTCGAACAGCTGGCGGAGGTCAGCGATGCCGTATTTCAGCATGGCGATGCGGTCGATGCCCATGCCCCAGGCGAAGCCCTGATACTCATCGGGATCGATGCCGCAGGCGCGCAGCACGTTCGGGTGCACCATGCCGCAGCCGAGAATCTCGAGCCAGTCCTCGCCCTCGCCGAAGCGGATCTCGCCCTTGTCGCGGCGGCACTGGATGTCGACTTCCAGCGACGGCTCGGTGAACGGGAAGAACGACGGGCGGAAGCGCATGTTGATGTGGTCGACCTCGAAGAACGCCTTGCAGAACTCGTGCAGGATCCATTTGAGGTGGCCGAGATGCGAAGTCTTGTCGATGACGAGGCCTTCGACCTGGTGGAATTGCGGCGTGTGGGTCGCGTCCGAATCGATGCGGTAGGTGCGGCCCGGGCAGATCACGCGGATCGGCGGCTTCTGGCTCAGCATGGTGCGCACCTGCACCGGAGAGGTGTGGGTTCGAAGCAGCATGCGCGAGCCGTCCTCCTTCGGATGGAAGAAGAAGGTGTCGTGCATCTCGCGCGCCGGATGGCCTTCCGGAAAATTCAGTTTGGTGAAGTTGTAATCGTCGGTCTCGATGTCGGGGCCTTCGGCGACCGAGAATCCCATGTCGGCGAAGATCGTGGTCAGCTCGTCCCAGACCTGGCTCAGCGGATGAATGCGGCCGGCTTCCGTCGGCGCATCGCGCAGCGGCAGCGTGACATCGACGGTCTCGGACGCGAGCCGCGCATCGAGCGCCGTCGATTTCAGCACGTCGCGCCGGGCGGCGAGGGCCTGTGTGACCTCGTCCTTGGCCTGGTTGATCGCTGCGCCCTGCGTCTTGCGCTCGTCCGGCGACATCTTGCCGAGCGTTGCCAGCAAGGCTGAGATCGAGCCCTTCTTGCCGAGCGAGGCAACGCGGACGGCTTCGAGGGCCGCTTCGTCGCCGGCAGCACTGATCTGCGCGAGGATGGATTGAACGAGACTGGCGAGGTCGGACACGGTCGGATCCCTGAAACTTGCAAAAGGCTGCCGGGTTGTGGCCGCAGCCGGGGCGGAACGTCAAGCCGATTGGACGTCGTAAATGCGGGGCATTTGAACCGTAAAGGCATGGCTGGCACCAACCTGAACGCGAAGGAGGGGACGATGCGTTTGCGATTCTGCGTGGCCGGCCTGGCCCTGGTTCTCTTGGAAGGCTTCCTGGGAGGCGCGGCTCTCGCCGCCGAAGAATGCCAGGCCAAATCCACGTCGATGGATGACATCATCGTGGCCCTGAACGCGGCGCCGGGCTGCGAGCGTGCCATGAAGCAGTTCGAGGCCTGCGCATACGGCGCCAGCGGCGACGTACAGTTCGGTGAGGTGGTCGAGAAGAAGTGCGAGGCCGATTTCATCGGCCAGCTGCAGCCGCCACAGAAGCTCAGCTACCAGCGCGAGTTGCGGGTCTGCGACCAGAAGTACCGGAGCAAGTCCGGCACCATGTATATCTCGGCCACGGCCTTCTGCCGGGCGGAGGTCGCCCAGCGCTACTCGCAACGTGCGCTGAAGGCCGGCAAAGCCGGCCGCTAGCGCCGCAGGGCTCAGGCAGCGAGCGCAGCCTTGGCCTTCTCGGCGATCGCCTGGAACGCCGCGGGCTCGCTGATCGCGAGATCCGACAGCACCTTGCGGTCCACGGTGATCCCGGACTTGGCCATGCCGTCGATAAATCGGCTGTAGGTCAGGCCGAACGGACGGACGGCAGCGTTGATGCGCTGGATCCAGAGCGCGCGGAAGGTCCGCTTCTTGCGCTTGCGATCACGGAAAGCGTACTGCTGGGCCTTCTCCACGGCCGGCTTGGCGGCGCGGATGGTGTTCTTGCGGCGGCCGTAGAAACCCTTGGCGGCCTTGTAGACTTTCTTGTGCTTGGCGTGGGCGGTCACACCGCGTTTGACGCGAGACATGACAAAATCCTTCAGAGATGACTTTGGTTATCGGATTGCCGCGCAAGACGCGGCACGGTTGGCAATGATCGTGGACGCGATCAGGCGTTCGGCAAGAAGTACTTCTTGACGTTGTCGCCGTCGGTCTTGAACAGCACGCTGGTGCCGCGCAGCTGACGGATCTGCTTCTTCGTCCGCTTGATCATGCCGTGACGCTTGCCGCGATGGGCGAACATCACTTTGCCGGTGGCAGTCACCTTGAAGCGCTTTTTAGCGCCCGATTTGGTCTTCAGCTTGGGCATTTGGCTCTCCTAATGGCCACAGAGATCCGCCCGCGAAGGCGGCTGGCCGTCAAAAATGCTCGTTAGAGCGTTGATTGTGCTCAGGTTTCACGAACAAGCGCGAAACCCGCACGAAACACCGCCACGGCAGCCCTTAATCAGCCGGGCGATGAAGGCCGGGCTTATGACAGAGAACGGGCGAATTGGCAACGATGAACCGGCGGAACCTACCTGCCGACTATTCGGTGCTGGTACACTTATGTCCAAGTCGTGTCGCCCGGAGCAGGACCAAAATGGCCCATTTGTCCCGATCGCTTTTCTCTTTGACTGATTTCGTCCGTCCGCGCCACCTGGCGGTGCTCACCGCGCTCGCCGCGGCTGTGCTTCCGTCGACCGCCGATGCCCGCATGGCCCGCTATGACGGCGTCTGGAACGTCACCTTCGCCACCACCCGCGGCAATTGCAGCTCCGGCTATAGCGTTCCCTTCACCGTGATCGGCAGCCGGGTCTCGTCCGCTGGCGGCGGCCGGGTCTCCGGCAAGATCAATCGCGGCGGCGCCGTCGCAGTCCAGGTCTCGGTCGGCGCGTCCCATGCCAGCGGCGGCGGCCGGCTCGCCGGCGTGAACGGAGCTGGCTCGTGGAGAGGTGTCATTTCCGGTGACCAGTGCAGCGGCACTTGGCAGGCGACACGGACGTAGGCGCCCTCGGCGAGAGCGGTGTGCTCCCTCTCCCGCTTGCAGGGGGGGTGAAAACAAAACGGCCCGCCGGAGATCCGGACGGGCCGCTGAATTCTCAGTTCCAAACAACCGGCGTCAGCGCGGCGCCAGAACCATGACGACCTGACGGCCCTCAAATCGGGCGTCCTGCTCGACCTTGGCGAGCTCGGCGACGTCGGTCTTGATCTTGTCGAGCAGCTTAGTGCCGATCTCCTGGTGCGCCATTTCGCGACCGCGATAGCGCAGCGTGATCTTGACCTTGTCGCCCTCTTCGAAGAACCGCTGCATCGCGCGCATCTTCACGTCGTAATCGTGGTCGTCGATCATCGGGCGGAGCTTGATCTCCTTGATCTCGACGATCTTCTGCCGCTTGCGGGCTTCGGCGGCTTTCTTCTGGGCCGAATACTTATACTTCCCGTAGTCCATGATCTTGCAGACGGGAGGGCTGACGTTCGGCGAGATCTCGACCAGATCCATGCCGGCTTCCTGGGCCATCCGGATGGCCGCAACGGTCTCGACGGTGCCTTTGTTGTCACCGGCCTGATCGATCAGCTGGATCTGCGCATTGCGGATATCATCATTGATGCGCGGCCCATCTTTGCTGGCGACGGGCGGGGCTTTATTGGGACGGCGAATGGGTGGTTCTCCAAAGTTGTGAAAGAGGCTGCTATTTTGCAGGAAGATGCGTTTGCCGGCAAGCAATTCGCTCGTGCGCGAAACGAAAAACCCTCAAATGCGAGGTATTTCGGCCACGCCTGGGCACGCTGACCGACATAGACACCTTGCTTCCGTTCCGCAAGCGTCCCAAAGGGACAATGCCGGTCTCCGGCGCTGCGGACTACGACCCGACAGCTCAAACCGCGCAGCCAGGGTAAACGTTCCATGAGCCATGCAATTCCCGATGCCGTGCTCGATACCATCGATGTGGGTGAGGGCCCGTCATCACGCAGGATCGCGGTGCGCAGCCGGCGCGGGCAGGGGCCCGGGCTGGTCTGGCTCGGCGGATTCAAATCGGACATGCAGGGCAGCAAGGCCCTGGCGCTGGACGCCTGGGCCCGGGATCACGGCCGCGCCATGGTCCGGTTCGACTATTCCGGTCATGGCGAATCCGGCGGCGATTTCGCCGATGGAACCATCGGACGCTGGCTGGAGGAGTGCGTGGCGGTGTTCGAACGGTTCTGCGAAGGCCCGCAGGTCCTGATCGGCTCGTCCATGGGCGGCTGGATGGCGCTGCTGCTCGCGCGCGAGATCAGGAAGCGTTCTGGCGCGGCGTCGCTCGCAGGGCTCGTGCTGATCGCGCCGGCGCCCGATTTCACCGAAGAGCTGATGTGGAAGAATTTTTCGCCGGCGGTGAAGCAGGAGATCGAGACCAAGGGCCTCTGGCTGCGGCCATCCGACTATGGCGACGGCTCGCCCTATCCGATCACGCGGAACCTGATTGAGGAAGGCCGCAACCACCTCGTGCTCGGCAGCGCCATCGATCTCGGCTGCCCGGTCCGCATCCTGCAAGGTGCGAAGGATCCCGATGTGCCCTGGCAGCACGCTTTCGCGCTGACGCATCGCCTGCCGGCCGACGACGTCGTGCTGACCATGATCCAGGATGGCGATCACCGCCTCTCCCGCCCGCAAGACATCGCGCGCATTCTTGCCGCGGTGGCTGAGATCGGGTGAACCGCTTCTTCCTTCAGGAGGCAATCCAATGACCACCACCGCCATGCTGCGCGCCTTCTGCGATGCTGTCGAGCAGCGCAACGGCAAGGCATTCGCCGAGCTGTTCACCGAGGACGGCGTCTATCACGACGTGTTCTACGGCGCCTTCGCAGGCCGCGAGAAGATCGCCGAGCTGATCGACGACTGGTTCTATCGCACGGCGACCGATTTCCGCTGGGACATGCATAATCCGGTCACCGACGGCACCACGCTCTATGCGCGCTATACCTTCAGCTATCGTTCGACCCTGCCGGAAGCTGGCGGCGCGCGGGCAATGTTCGAGGGTGTCGCGATCATGACGCTGAACGGCGGCAAGATCGTGAGCTATCACGAGGTCGCCAATACCGCGCCGGCGTTCGTCGACCTGAAGTTTGCGCCGGAACGGATTGCCAAGATCGTCGCCAAGCAGGGCGCGGAGCTGAAGGCACGGCCGGAGATGCAGCGGCATCTGGCGTAGTCGTCATTCCGGGGCGCGCCCCTTGGCGCGAGCCCGAAATGACGAGCGGAGAGCGGCGCCCGCTCCTATCGCTTCGACGGATTGGCCATCGGCTTGCGCTGCGCCAGCGCGGCCACCGTCGCGGTGCCGATCGGGCCCTGTTCGTCATAGAGCCAGCATTCGCCGATCGCGACGCCGTCGGTGGCGTGATGGTTCACCACCTCGAAGCCGATCCAGTTCGTCACCGGCAAGCGGTGCAGATAAATCGTCACGTCGCTGTTGATGTAGCCGAGCCCGTTGTCGCCGGCATTGGCAAACGGGCTGGCGAAATCGGCGCCGGTGGCGACATGGACGAACGGCGTCATCGGCACGCCGGCGACGAGCTCGCGCACCTCGCTCATCCAGAGTTTTCGCGGGCCGAGCGAGCCCATATGGCCGACGATCGGCCGCGTCGTCCATTTGCCGTTCATGCCGAGCCTGGGATCGGTGGGTTTTGGAATGTCGGCCGGCTTCGGCACGTCCCAGGTCGGCGGCGACCAGACATTGCCATCAGGATTTTGCGTCTTGCGCAGCAGCTGGCACGAGGCCCGCGCCATGCTGACACCGCCGGAGACGAATTCCGCCTCGACCACGCGGATGCGTAACCCGTCGCGAACGAGACGTGTCGTCACCTCGATCGGCTTGTCGATGGTCGGCAGCCGAAACATGTCGACGGTGAGCCGCGCCGGCACCAATTCGGGGCCCGAATGTCGCTCCTCGATGGCGAAGCCGAGCAGCCCGACGACGACGCGCCCGTGCAGCGATTTCGCATCCCACGGGCCATTGGCGGCTTCCGTCGGATGGAATGTATCGCCATCGCGGGTGAAGAAAGGCAGGTTTGTCATGCGTGCGAGATTGAAGAAACGCGCGGGGAAATCAAGGGTGGTGGTGCCGTCGTGAGAGTCAGGCGCGCAAGCTATCGCCACAACAACAGGTGTCTTCGCCCGGCTTGACCGGGCGATCCAGTAGTCCGAGACGGCCGTGACAAAATCGAGAAGCCGCGGCGTACTAGATTCCCCGCCTTCGCGGGGAATGACGGCGGTGGGTTAGGCGACGGTCTGCCACTCCTCACGCACGCTGTCGTCGCGTTCGTGATCTAATGCAGCTGCCTTCATCGCCTCAAACTCTCCCCGCCCCACCAGCTGCCCCAACGCCCACACCGCAGCGCCACGCACCAGCGGGCTCGCATCCTCCAGCAACCGTCGCGCTTCCTCGGCCAGCGCCGCCTCGCCCGAGTTACCAATAGCAATCAGCACATTCCGCAAAAACCGATCGCGACCGATGCGCTTCACCGGCGACTTCGTGAACAGCGCGCGGAACGCAGCGTCGTCGAGGCGTGCCAGCTCGGCGAGACCAGGCGCGCGCAATTCGCTGCGGGCGGCGAGCTTGGCTTCGCGCCCCTCCTGCGCGAATTTGTTCCAGGGACACGCAGCGAGGCAATCGTCGCAGCCATAGATGCGGTTGCCGATGGCTTTGCGAAATTCGTGCGGGATCGGTCCCTTGTTCTCGATGGTAAGATAGGAAATGCAGCGTCGCGCATCGAGCTTGTAGGGCGCGGGGAACGCCGCCGTCGGGCAGATGTCGAGACAGGCCTGGCACGAGCCGCAATGATCGATCTCGGCATCGTCGCGCGGCAGCTCCAGCGTGGTGTAGATCGCGCCGAGGAACAGCCACGAGCCGAACTCGCGCGAGACGAGGTTGGTGTGCTTGCCTTGCCAGCCGAGACCCGCGGTCTGCGCCAGCGGCTTCTCCATCACCGCGGCGGTGTCGACGAACACTTTCACATCCGACGGCGCGGTCGCGACCAGCCAGCGCGCCAGCGCCTTCAGGCGTTTCTTGATGAGATCGTGATAGTCGTCGCCCTGCGCATAGACCGAGATCGCCGCGCGCGTGCGCTGCTCGAGAATCGCGAGCGGGTCCTGGTCCGGGCCGTAATTGACGCCGAGCATGATCACGCTGCGCACGTCGCCCCACAGCCCGCGTGGATCGACCCGGCGCTCCGGTTGCGCGGCGAGCCAGTCCATGTCGCCATGACCGCCGGAGGCGATGAATTCAAGGAAGTATTTTCCGGCACTCTCGATCGTGCCAGGTGCGGTGACGCCGATGCAGTCGAAGCCGAGCGCCCGCGCCTCGCGCGTGAGCGCCGCCTTGAGTTCAGTCGGATCGGAGTTCAGAAATCCAGGTCCACGTAGGTCCGCGATGCCGGCACGCCGGCCAGCCATTCGCTCAGCAGCGGACGGAACGACGGGCGGGATTTCACCCGCGCGTACCACGCCTTTGCTGCGTCGTCCTCGCTCCATGGCACGTCGCCCAGATAGTCGATCGCCGAGAGATGCGCCGCGGCGGCGAGATCCGCGTAAGTGAGCCGGTCGCCGGCGAGGAAATTACGGGTCTGCGCCAGCCAGCCGATATAGGCCAGATGATAGCGCACATTGGCCTTGGCGGCGCGCATCACGTCGGCCGAAGGGGGCCCGCCGCCGTTCTCCTCGCTCATGAAGCGCTTGTAGATGCGCTCGGTGACGAGAGGATGCGAGACCTCCTCGAAGAATTTTTCGTTGAACCAGGCCATCAGCCGGCGAACCTCGACGCGCTCGCCGACGGCTTCCGGCATCAGGCGCTTGGGTCCCATCTCGGCGCCATAGGCCTCGTCGACATATTCGGCGATGATCGCAGCGCCCGGGATCGGCGGCTGCTCGTCGTCCACCATCACAGGCGTCGTGCCTGCCGCATTGAGCAACAGAAATGCCTCGCGCCGCTCCCAGCTGCGCTCTTCGACCAACTTGAGGTCGAGCCCGTATTCGCCCGCGATCAGGCGGATGAAACGCGAATGCGGACAGAACGGATGATGAAACAGCGTAAACATGAAGCCTTTGACTATTTGATGGTGCTTAAGATTCCATCAATGTTTGTGCGGCGCCACACTAGTCCTTCAAAACCGCGAGGCAAGGGCGTGATTTCGCATTTTGCGATTGCGGCATGGGGGCGAATAGGCGAGAAGAGCCCCGCTTTTCCAGCCGAAATGGACCGTAAATATGTCAGACGCAATACGGGCAGTGATCCTCGGCATCATCGAGGGTGTGACCGAGTTCCTTCCCGTATCCTCGACCGGCCATTTGCTGCTCGCGGAACGCTTCTTCCATCTCGGCGAAGGCGCGTTCTGGGATTCGTTTACGGTTCTGATCCAGCTGGGTGCGATCCTCGCGATCGTCGGGCTGTACTTCAAGAAGCTCTGGGATGTCGTGATCGGCTTCTTCACGGGCGACACCTATTCGCGCCGCTTCGTGCTCGGCGTGCTGGTCGCGTTCCTGCCGGCTGTGATCGTCGGCCTCGTCGCCGGCAAATACATCAAGAGCGTGCTGTTCAATCCCTGGGTCGTTTGCTTCACGCTGATCGTCGGCGGCGCCATCCTGCTCTGGGTCGACAAGCTCGATCTCAAGCCGCGCGAGCATGACGCCACCAGGTTTCCGCTGCTGATGTATCTCTATATCGGCATCGCGCAGTGCGTGGCGATGATCCCGGGCGTGTCGCGTTCCGGCGCCAGTATCGTCGCCGCGATGTTCCTCGGCGCCGACAAGCGCGCGGCGGCGGAATTCTCGTTCTTCCTCGCCATCCCCACCATGATCGGTGCGTTCGCCTACGACTTCTATAAGAACCGCTCCGAGATGACGATGGACCATATGGGCATCGTCGCGATCGGCTTCGTGGTGTCGTTCATCACCGCGATCATCGTGGTCAAGACGTTCCTGGAATACGTCACCCGGCACGGCTTCGTGGTGTTCGCCTGGTGGCGCGTCATCGTCGGCACGCTCGGCCTGATCGCGCTGGCGCTGGGGCGTTAGACTTATGGTCCGTAGCAGTTGGACCGGCGTTTTCAACGCAAAATAAGCTTTTGACCGGTAGTCAGTTCCAACGCCGGGCGGCGCGCGCCCGGCACAGGAGCTGAGCCATGACCCTCGTCAGCGGCTGGGGGCGTTTCCCGGTCGTCGATAGCGACGTGCTGCGCCCGCGCTCGTTCGCGGCGGTTGGCGAGGCTGTCTCCGCCGGCACCGTCGCGCGCGGCAACGGCCGTGCCTATGGCGATGCCGCGATCGGCGCCACGAGAACCGTCACGATGACCGGCTTCGACCGGGTCAGGTCGTTCGATCCGGCAACGGGGCGCATCCGCCTGGAAGCCGGCGTTCTCCTGTCGGACCTGATCGACAGCTTTGGCCCGCGTGGCTTTCTGCCTTTCGTCGTGCCCGGTACCCGCTTCGTCTCGGTCGGCGGCGCCATCGCGGCCGACGTCCACGGCAAGAACCATCATTGCGAGGGCGGCTTCGGCCGCTATGTCGACAGCCTCCTGCTGCGCACCGGCCAGGGCGAGGTCATCGAGGCCTCGCGCGAACAGAACTCCGATGCCTTCTTCGCGACCGTCGGCGGCATGGGCCTGACCGGCATCATCCTCGAAGCGACGATGCGGCTGCGCCGGGTCGAGACCGGGTGGATCCGCGAGCGGGTGATCTCCGCGTCCGATCTCGATGCCGCGATGCGCGCGCTCGAGGCGGGCGATGCCGCGACCTATTCGGTGGCCTGGATCGACTGCGTGGCGCGCGGGCGCGATCTCGGCCGTTCGCTGATCTATCTCGGCGAGCACGCGGGCAGGGGCGAGCTGGCGGAAGGCGCCGATGCATTTCCGGTCGGCAAGGAGTCTCGCCTCAGCGTGCCTGTCGACCTGCCGTCGATGGCACTGAACCGCACCAGCGTCCGCGCCTTCAACGAGCTCTACTATCGCATGGGCGCGCGGCGCGCCGGGGGCAGCCATGTGGTCTCGCTCTATCCGTATTTCTTTCCGCTCGACAGCGTCGGTGCGTGGAATCGCATCTATGGCAAGCGCGGCTTCCTGCAGCATCAATGCGTGATCCCGCAAGCCGGCGCGCGCGCCCTGCTCGGCGAGATCCTCGATCGCGTCGCGCGACGCGGCGACGCCTCCTTCCTCGCCGTGCTCAAGAAGCTCGGCCAGGGCGACGGCATCCTGTCGTTCCCGCTGCCCGGCTACACGCTCGCGCTGGATTTCCCGGTGAAGGGCGACATCCTGAATTTCCTTGACGAGATCGATCGCCTGGTCGTCGCCGCCGGCGGCCGTCTGTATCTGGCGAAAGACGCGCGCCAGTCGCGCGCGACCTTCACGGCGGGCTATCCTGCCTTGCAGCGTTTCAACGCGATCCGCAAATCGCTCGATCCCGCCGGCAACATCCGTTCGAAACTTTCACAGCGTCTGTTTGATGAGGTCTAGGCCGTGACGTCACGCAAATCTGTATTGGTGCTGGGCGGCTCCTCCGACATCGGCCGCGGCGCGGCGCGCGCCTTCGCCAAAGCCGGCTACGATGTCGGCCTCGCAGGCCGCGACGTCGCCACGCTGGAGCCTGATGCGGCCGATCTGCGCGCGCGCTACGCGATCGACGTCGGTCTCTACAAATTCGATGTGCTCGACACCGCCGCATTCGCTGGCTTTGTGAGCGGCCTGCCGGCGTTGCCCGATGTCGTCGTCTCGATCGTCGGCCTCCTCGGCGTGCAGGAGAATGCCGAGAGCGACCTTGCCCACGCCACCGCGATCATGCGTTCGAACTACGAAGGCCCCTCGCTGATCCTCGGCCTGTTCGCCGAAAAATTCTTGGGCCGCGGCAGTGGCACGCTTGTCGGCGTGTCCTCCGTCGCCGGCGACCGCGGCCGTGCCTCGAACTATGTCTATGGCTCGGCCAAGGCCGGCTTCTCCGCCTTCCTGTCGGGCTTGCGCGCCCGCGCCAGTCGTGGCGGCGTGCATGTCGTCACCGTCAAGCCCGGCTTCGTCCGCACCAAGATGACTGATGGCATGAAGCTGATCGGCCCGCTCACCGTCGAAGCGCCGGTGGTCGGCGATGCCATTCTCCGGGCGGTCGAGAACAAGACCGACGTCGTCTATGTCAGCGGCAAATGGCGCCTCGTGATGCTGATCATCAAGACGCTGCCGGAAGCGGTGTTCAAGAAGCTGAAGTTTTGAAGTGTCGCCGCGCTGACGGTGCGCTCCCTCTCCCGCTTGCGGGGGAGGGCTGGGGAGGGGGTCTCTCCGCGGCCGAGAACCCCCAAGAGGAGAAAGCCCTCACCCGGATTGCTTCGCAATCCGACCTCTCCCGCAAGCGGGAGAGGTGACACCCACCTCACACGCTCATACGCTGGAACTGCCCGGCGGCGCGGAAACGCCAAAGATATTGCGGGGCGATCGCCTCCAGCGAATCGCCTGTTATGCCGAGCCCTTCCAGCGTGAGCCCGGCGGCCTTCGCCGCATCCGACACGACATTGTCACGCTCAAGCATCGTGACCTGGTCCGGCGTCAGCTTGAAGGCGCCCGGCGCGAATTGCAGGAAGTTCGCCTGGAAGCGGGCAAGGCCGAACGACAGCGGGATCAGCGCCGGCTTGCGCGCGGTGATCTCGAGGATGGCCTCGATGATCTCGCGCATGGTCAGCACTTCCGGCCCGCCGAGCTCGTAGGTCGCGCCCGCCTTGGCCTTGCCGTCGACGGCGTCCGCGATCGCGGTGGCGACGTCGCCGACATAGACCGGCTGCATCCTGGTCTCGCCGCCGATCAGCGGCAGCACCGGCGACATCCGGGCCAGCGCGGCAAAGCGGTTGGTGAACTGATCCTCGGGGCCGAACATAACGGAGGGGCGGAAGATCGTGGCCGACGGCACCGCAGCCGATACCGCGGCTTCGCCGGCCGCCTTGGCCTTGGCATATCGCGAGGGCGATTCGGCATCGGCCCCGATCGCCGAGACATGCACCAGGCTGGCGCCGGCCGCGGCCGCCGCCTTGGCGACGGTTTCGGCGCCCTTGGCCTGGACCGCGTCAAAGGTCTGCGCGCCGCTCTCGGTCAGGACGCCCACGAGGTTGATGACGACGTGCGAATCACGCAGCGCCGCCTCGACCGAGGCCGGATAGCGCAAGTTCGCCTGCACGGTATGGACCTGCCCGACCTTGCCGGAGGGCTGGAGAAAGCCGGCCAGTTCCGGCCGCCGCACGGCGACCCGGACGCGGTAATCGCGCTTGCACAGCGCGCGGACGACATTCCGGCCCAAAAACCCCGATCCGCCGAAAACCGTGACGAGCGTGTCCAGATTCGATGCCATGGGGTCGGTTCCTGCAGGTGGGTAACGTGTTGTCAGGCTTGTATCGGGCCGGTTTGCGATGCGCAATCGGCATCCCGAAACAGGCTTCAAGCATGAATTGACAACGGCGTCACCGAACCGTAGTAACCGCCTCCGTGCCCCAAACGGCATGCCCAGGTGGTGGAATTGGTAGACGCGCTGGCTTCAGGTGCCAGTGGCTTAACGGCCGTGAAGGTTCGAGTCCTTTCCTGGGCACCATTTTTCGGGGTTCGGACCCAAAATAGAGCTACTTCCGCTCGTAGAGCGGCAGGGCGACGATCCCCCCGCTTCGCCCCATCGGAGGGCGCCGCCCCCTCAAAC
>NZ_PTFE01000112.1:0-22960 GCF_002936975.1 Bradyrhizobium sp. AC87j1 | reverse complement strand
GCCTTCCGTGGCAAACGCAAGATCGCCGGCGGTCGAAAGCGCGTTCGCGACGCTCTCTACATGGCTGCTCTCAACGCGGTTCGACGGGCCGATCCGTTCAAGGCCTTCTATGAAAGATTGCGACAGGCCGGCAAACCGGCCAAGCTCGCCCTCATTGCCGTTGCCAGGAAGCTGCTAACGGTCCTTAACGCTATGATGCGCGACAGGAAACCGTACCTGAAGGCCGGCCCCCAATAACAGTTGCCGGGTCGGCGCTTCGCTTGCTCGGGACGACGGCGGTATATGCGGCACTATCCCCCCACATTGACTCCCCCTCCCAAGTTGGGGAAAAGCGCGGCCGTGACGATCGCTCCCGACATCTCTGTGAAGCCAGACGGCGCCGAACGCCGTCTCATCCTTTTTGCCGTAGCGATCATCGCCGCGATGACGCTGCTGCGCATCGTCTACGCCTGCGCGATCGAACTGCGCACCGACGAGGCCTATTACTGGACCTGGTCGAAGGAGGGCGCGCTCAGCTTCCTCGATCACCCCCCGGGCATCGCCTGGCTGATCCGTTTCGGAACCGCGATCTTCGGCGACACCACGCTCGGGGTCCGCTTCGGCGGCATCGTCGCGATGCTGGTGACGCAGCTGCTGCTCGCCGACATCGTCCGCCGCCTCACCCATGATGTGCGCGCCGTATTGTTCGCGGTGCTGATGCCGGAAGCTGCGCTCTATTACGGCCTGCTGATGGCCAAGGTCGCGCCCGATGTCGCCATGATCCCGTTTGCGGTGGCGATGATGTGGTCGCTGGTGCGGCTCGTGCAGAGCGGCGACGGACGCTGGTGGCTTGCGGCCGGTCTGTTCGCCGGCCTCTCGATGCTGTCGAAGTTCACCGCCATCATGTTCGCGCCGGCGGTTGCCGCCTTTCTGCTGGTGCCGGACTGGCGCCGGCGCTGGCTGCGCAGCCCTTACCCTTATCTCGCCGTGCTGGTCGCAATCGCCGTGTTCTCGCCGGTGCTGGTCTGGAACGCGCAGCACGACTGGGCCTCGTTTCGTTTCCAGGGCGTACGCGCCACCGCCAATTACGGCATCTCGCTGCGGACCATCGGCGACTTTATCGGCCTGCAGTTCGGCCTGGTCGGCTTCGTCATGCTGCCGGTGGTGCTGACCGGGCTGGTGCTGATGGCATGGCGGGGCTATCGCACGCGCGAGCCCGTTGGAATTCTCTTGTCGACGGCGGTGCTGGTGCCGTTCGCCTATTTCCTCTTTAAGTCGACGACGCTCAGGGTCGGCGACACCTGGCCGATGTTCATGTGGCCAGTCGGATTCGCCGCCGCGGCCGTGAACCTCGCGACGATGGCGAAGGAGGGCTGGTCGGCACGCATGCTCAACTCCTCGCTGTTCTGGGCGAGGACAGCGATCGTCTCCGGCATCGCCTTCGTCGTGATCGTGTTCCTCTATTATGTCGCCGCGCCCTGGAATCTGCTCGGCAAGATCGACCCGATCGGCGCGGAAGCCGGCTACGAGCAGGTCGCCGCGCGCGCGCAGGCCGCGCTCGACGAAACAGGTGCGACCTGGATCGCGACCACGGATTACCGCACCTATGCCATGATGCGGTGGCTGTTCCGGGGCCGCGTGCCCGTCGTAGAGATCAACGAGCGCGGCCGCTTCCAGGATTTCCGCGATCCCGGCCTGGACCGGATCAAGGGGCATGCGGGCATCTATGTCGGGCGCGAGCCCGACGATCGCGCATCGCTGTGGGAGAACATCCCCGCCAAGCGCGAGCCGCTCGGCCGGGTCGAACGCCGCTGGCGCGGTGTTCTCGCGGACACCTATGTGATCGAAAGGCTAACCGGCTGGACCCCCGAGCTGTCGCCGCCGAAGGATTCGCCGCTGTTCCAGTGGAAGGTGCTGGCTCGCGCTTACCCTCCCCTGGAGGGGTCCGGGACGAGCGTAGCTCGCCCGTGGTCGATCGCGCGTAGCGCGAGCGGGGTGGGGTGATCTCTCCACACGGGCACTATGAGAGGTGGAGAGACTGTCACCCCACCCCGTCTAGCATCGCTGGCGCGCTGCAAGCCTTACCCTCCCCCTCCAGGGGAGGGTAAGGAAGAGCCCACTACTCCTCCTCGTCCTTCTTCCGCAGCAGATCCGTCGCCAAATCCGACAGCTTCGGCGGCGGCAGGGCCGCGAACGGCAGCGGGCGCGTGACGTCGATCGCGGCGAGGCCAAGCCGTGCCGTCAGCAATCCGTTCAGCACGCCTTCGCCGAGCCGCTGTGACAGCTTTGCCGCGATGCCGTGGCCGAGCATCTGCTGCACCAGGCTGTCGCTCGCGGCCATGCCGCCGGTGATGGCGAGATGGGCGATGACGTGGCGGAGCAGTCGGATCATGCCGAGCGCGCCGGGGCGGCCGCCATAGAGATAAGCGAGCTGGCGGATCAGGCGCAGCGCGGCGACGAACACGAACAGCACGTCGATCGCCGCGCGCGGGCTCACCGCGGTCACGATCGAAACCTTTTGCGCGGCTGACGACACCAGACGCCGCGCCTCCGCATCCAGCGGCGACATCAACTCGCGTTCGGCGAGCCGGATCATGTCGGCGCCGTCGATGATCTCGCCGGTGTGGCTCTCCAGCGTCGCGCGGGCGCGTGCGAGTTGCGGGTTCTGGTGCGCGATCTTGAGCAGATCCTGCACGATGACCCGGCTTTCCTTGCGGTCGTCGCTGGCGAGCACAGCGGCGGCGCGCGCATGCAGCTGCTCGATCGTCGCCAGCCGCGCCAGACCGAATGCCTCGCGGCCGATCACCACCGCGAGCGCAAGGGCGGTGACGAGCGCGAAGGCGAGACCGACATAGCCGAGGCTTTCGCTGCGCGCGAACAGGTCCTCGATCAGATGCACCACGCCGAGCCCGGTGCCGAGCAGCGTCAGCCCGGCGAGGCCTGACCAGAACAGCGTACCCCAGGGAAATCCGCGCCGCGCCGGCCGCGCGGCCTCGATCGGCACCGGCAGCATCGCCGGATCAGGCTCCGGCGTGATCTGGATGGTGGCGCGGCTGAGCCGGCTGGTCTCGTCGGCTTCGGTGACGACGACGCCGGGATCGTCGAGCCGGAACGTTGCCGGCCGCCGTGGCTTCGATCGGTCGTTCATGCGAGCTTGTCTCCGATCAGGAACTGCAAGGCACGGTCGAGGCGAATGTGAGGCAGCGTCGGCGGCTCGGCGCCCTCGCGGTCGAGTGTGGGCGGGCGGAAGCGCAGGAAACGGAAATCGCTTGTCCCGGCGGTCTCGGTTGCGAGGCCGCGGAACGCGGCATTGCCGTTGAATAGTGGCTCGGGATCCAGCGGCAGGTCGCCCGGGAAGGTCGCAACCTCCGTGTTGCCGTCGAAGAATTCACCGCCGGCGCTTTCGCCCGCGGCCGGTGTTCCCAGGATCGACGGCAATTTGTCGCGGCCGCGCGCGACTTGAGCTTCTCTTGTGGCACGCACCGCGGCAAGCGCCACCACGTCGATCGCGGCGCCGGTGTTTTCCGCGCGCGCAACGGCGCCCGAGACGGCGCGGCGCAATACGGCCTCGAGCCGGTCGTGGCTGGAATGGTGCAGATGGTCGGCCTTGGTCGCTGCAAACAGGATGCGATCGATGCGCGGACGGAACAGGCTGGAGAGGATCGTGCTGCGGCCGATGTTGAAGCAATCGAGAATGCCGGCGAGGGCTGCTTCGAGATCGTGCAGCGCCTCGGGTCCGGAGTTGAACGCGGACAGTGCGTCGGCCAGCACGATCTGGCGATCGAGCCGGGCAAAATGATCCCTGAAGAACGGCCGCACCACGACGTCCTTGTAGGCCTCGAAGCGGCGCACCATCATCGCCCACAGCGATCCGTCCGGCGCCTGGCCGCCGATGGGCACGTCGAGCGGCGCGAAGGTCAGTGCCGGGGAGCCTGCGAGATTGCCGGGCATCAGGAAGCGGCCGGGCGGCAACAGGCTCATCGCAAAGCGCTCATCGCGGCAGGCGCGCAAATAATCAGTGAAGAGTTTTGCGGCCGTCAGCGTCGCCTGCTCGTCCTCGCGCGCGTCGGGCTTGAGCGTTGCCAGATGCGCGTGCCATTCGCTGGCGAGATGCGCGCGCGGCGCCTCGCGCGACAAGGCCAGGCTCTCCGCCGACCATTGCTCAAAACTCTTCTGCAGCAGCGGCAGGTCGAGCAGCCACTCGCCGGGATAGTCCACGATGTCGAGCGTCAGCGTGCGGTCGGCGCCGTTCGGGCGCTGATAGTCGATGACGAGCCTGAGCTCGCTGATGTCGACGGTCGAGTTCGGCCAGCGTCGCTCCTCGATCAGTGCGCGCAGATGGCTCTCATAGGCAAACCGCGGCACGGCATCGTCGGGCTGCGGCGCCAGATGCGCGCGCGCGATGCGGCCCGAGGCGTAAGCGTCGAACACCGGAAACCGGCCGCCGCGGGTGAGGCCGTGGATCAGCGCGGTGATGAACACGGTCTTGCCGGCCCGCGACAGGCCGGTAACGCCTAACCGCACAGTCGGGTTGAAGAAGTGCTCGCCATAGTCGATCAGCGCCTGCGCGGACAAGCGCGCTTCTTCGACCATATCCTGGAAACTGAATGCCATATGAACGTTAATGGATCGGGGGCGGCGGGACTGTGTGACCGATCACAAAAGTGGCAATTGCGTGAAGAAAATCAAGCTCCATACTTCCACCGTCTTTGTCGGAAAATCAGCCGTTTGAACGACGCGCCGATCCCGAAAGACCCATACAAGAGGACATTGCCTCATCTTGCGGATTGCCATGACCGTCTTCCAACTGAAAGAGTTCGCATCCAGCTCCGTCCACGCCGCAGCCGACGTGATCGGCTGGAATTACGATCGCGCCGAGCTGATCGCTGACGGCGTCATCCACGCGATCGGCGTCCTCTTCGGCATCATCGCCGCGACCGTGCTGGTGGTGCTGACGGTGGTCTATGCCAGTACGATCGATATCGTCGGCGTCTTGATCTACGTCGCCGGCCTGCTCTCGATGCTGGTGCTGTCGGCGACCTATAATCTCTGGCCAGTGTCGCCGGCCAAATGGCTGCTGCGGCGGTTCGACCACTCCGCGATCTATCTGCTGATCGCGGCGACCTATACGCCGTTCATCATCGAGGTGAAGGACAGCGGATTCGCGCTGGTGCTGCTCGCCGGCGTCTGGTGCGTCGCCATCCTCGGCATTGTGCTGAAGCTCTTCTACCCCGGCCGGTTCGACCGCGTCTCGGTCGGCATCTATCTCGCGATGGGCTGGAGCGGCGTGATGCTCTACGACGCCGTGGTCAAGGCGCTGCCCGCGCTGGTGCTGGGCTTCATCCTTGCGGGCGGGCTGCTCTACAGCTTTGGCGTGATCTTCCATGCCTGGCGGCGGCTGCGTTTCCAGAATGCGATCTGGCACGGCTTTGTGTTGGCCGGCGCGGCGTGCCATTATACCGCGGTGCTCGACCTCATGTTGAGCTGAGCAAGGCCCAAGGGGTCTTCCAAGAAGCGGTATAAGACAAGAGGAGACGTCGCATGCAGGTGACCGGCAAGGTCGTGGTCGTCACGGGCGGCGCAAACGGCATCGGCAAGGCGCTGTGCGAGGCGTTTTACAATGCGGGCGCAGCCAAGGTCGTCGTCGCGGATATGGACGCCGCCAATGCGCGGGCGGTCGCGGCCATGGTGGATGGCGCGGCCTTCAAATGCGATGTCGCGCAGGAGAAAGACATCTCGCACGTCATCGAGGAGACCGAGCGGCAGTTCGGCCCCATCGCCCTGTTCTGCTCCAATGCCGGCATCGGCGGCGGCTTCGATCCGATGTCGGTCAATGCCGGCGGCGCCTCGGACGAACCGTGGCAGCGCAGCTGGGCGATCCACGTCATGGCGCATGTCTATGCCGCGCGGCATCTGATCCCGCGCATGAAGGCGCGCGGCGGCGGCTATTTCCTCAACACGATCTCGGCCGCGGGCCTGCTGTCGCAGGTCGGCAGCCCGGCCTATTCCACCACCAAGCACGCCGCAGTGGGCTTTGCCGAGAATCTCGCGATCTCGCACAAGGCCGACAACATCAAGGTCTCGATCCTCTGCCCGCAGGGTGTCGACACCAACATGCTGCGCTCGATCCCGAAGGGCCCGCAATCCGGCGACGGCGATCTCACGCCCGAGCAGGTGGCGAAAGACGTGCTCGCCGGCCTCGAGCAGGAGACATTCCTGATCCTGCCCCATCCGCAAGTGCTCGGCTATATGCGCAAGAAGACCGAGAATTATGATCGCTGGATCGGCGGCATGGCCAAGATCCAGGCCAGGATGCGGGACGAGTTCGGGAAGTGACGTTTAGGTCATCCCGGGGCGGTCCGTAGGACCGAACCCGAGATCTCGAGATTCCGGGCTCGATGCTGCGCATCGCTCCGGAATGATGGAGTAGATGTAGCCCGGATATCGCTGCGCTACGTTGCATCACTCAGCTGCTTCCGCCTCATCCCCCACCCGGCTCTGCCGCAGCGCCCGCGCATAGAGCATCATTCCCTCGCGCACGGTGCGCTGTTCCGCTTCCGTCAGCGCCGCCAGCGCGCCGCGCACCTGCTGCCGGCCGAACGCATGCAGCGCCTCCAGCGTGCGCCGCCCCTTCGCCGTCAACGACAATAACTTGCTGCGTGCATCATTCTCATCCGGCGTCTCTCTGAGCTCGCCGCAATTGATCAGCTTGCGCACCAGGCGGCTGACGCTGGACTTCTCTAGCCGCAGGAAATCGCCGAGCTCGGCTGAGGTCGTCGGGCCGCGGATGCCGATCTCTAGGATCGTGTGCACGGCCGATGGCGGATAGTCCGAGGCCGCCACCGTCGCATCCATGAAGCCGAGCTCGCGTACCATCAACCGCGAGGCGGCGCGAATGTCGTCGATTAGCGCACGCTCGGCCATCTTGACTCCAGGCATATAGTTGTATTATACAACTATATGCACGCAACGGCGCGCGCAAGGGTGTTGGAGTGAGCCATGAGCGGAGCTTTGCCGACGGCGATGCGGATGAATGGCAAGGTCTGCCTCGTCACGGGCGGCGGCAGCGGCATCGGCCGCGCCACAGCGTTGCGGATGGCGACCGAAGGCGCCGAGGCGATCATCGTGGCGGGCCGGCGCGAGGCCGAGATCGAGGCCACCGCCGCCGCTTGCCGCGAACTCGGCGCGGAGGCGATCGCACTCAAGACCGACATCACGCGCGAGGACGACGTCGCGCGCCTCGTCCGCACCGCCATCGAACGTTGCGGCCGGCTCGACGTCGCCTTCAACAATGCCGGCTTCCAGGAGCGCCGCGCGCCGCTGGAAGAGCAGGGCACCGATATCTACAACAGCGTGTTCGACACCAATGTCCGCGCGCTGTTCCTGTGCCTGCGCCATCAGCTGCCGGCGATGCTGGCGCAGGGGCGCGGCAGCATCGTCGTCAACGCTTCCGTCAGCGGCGTGCGCAATCCCAATCCCGGCTTCTCGCTATATTCGGCCTCGAAGGCCGCCGCAATCTCGCTGACGCGTTCGGCGGCGCTGGAGAACGCCCCGCGCGGCATCCGCATCAACGCGATCGCGCCGGGCCGCGTCGTCACCGACATGATGCTGCGCGCCGGTGTCGGCGATGTCGCAACGGTGAGTGCTGGCCTGCCGCTGCGGCGGATGGGGAGCCCGGAGGAGGTGGCGGAGGCCGTGGTGTGGCTGTCGTCGGATGCGTCGTCCTACGTCGTCGGGCACGTGCTCGCGGCGGACGGGGGATTTCTGGCGTCGTAGTGATGAGGTGACACCACAAATTCAGTGTCGTCCCCGCGAACGCGGGGACCCATAACCCCAGGGAGAAGTTTGGCGAAGACTGGTCGTATTTTTGCCCGCGGTACTGACACCGCGCCTTACCGATAGATCACGCGGTATGGGTCCCTGCGTTCGCAGGGACGACAAGATCAATGCTTCTGCCCGTACAGCACCGGCACCGCCGAATCCACGACGACCTCGACCAGGCTCGTCCCCTCAAACGCCATCCCGCGATTCAGCGCTTCGTCCAGCTCCGCCGCCTTGCTCACCCGCACCGCATGGCAGCCCATGCCCTCTGCAAGCTTGACGAAATCGATGCCCGGCAGCTCGAGCCCCGGCACATTGCGCACCTGCATGACCTGGCTGAATGAGCGCATCGCGCCGTAGCCGGAATTGTTGATGACGACGATGGTGAGCGGCAGCTTGCGCTGCGCGGCGGTCCACAGCGCCTGGATCGAGTACATCGCCGAGCCGTCGCCGATCAGGCAGACCGTGCGGCTGCTCGGCTTGCCGAGCGCCATGCCGACGGCGGCGGGCAGGCTATAGCCGAGGCCGCCGCTCGCCATGGTGTAGAAAGAATCCTGGCCGCGCATCGGTATGAATTTCTGCATCGCCGGCCGGTGCGAAGGAATCTCCTCGACGACTGACGCACCATCCGGCATCGCCTGCGACAGCGAGTGCAGCAGGAACTCGACCGGCAGCGGATCGGAGGCTTGCGGCGCCGGCGGCAGTGTGCGGCCGTTCGGCGTGGCGCGCTTGCTCTCCGGCAGCAGGTCGAGCAGCAGGCTGAGTGCCGGCTTCATCGTCGCGACAATGCTGGTGCCGACGGGCGTCACCGCCGCGGCATCCGGATCGTCGGTGATCTGAAAAATCGTCGCGCTACCATCGAAGATCGCGGCATGGCCCTCGACATGGAAGGTGAACACGGGCGCACCGATCACGACGACGAGATCATGCGCGCGCAGCGCATCGGACAGTTGCGCCGGCGAGGCATGCAGGAAGCCGGCGAATTGCGGATGCCGCTCGGGGAACGAGCAGCGCGCCGAGAACGGGCTGACCCAGACGCTGGCCTTCGCCTTCTCGGCGACGCGCACCATCAGGTCGACCGCACCGGCGCGGTCGATTCCGGGGCCGACGACGAGGGCAGGGTGCTTTGCGGAACCGAGCGCAGCGACCAGCGCCTTCATCGGCTCAAGCTCGGGGCCGATTTCCCGGCTGACCTTGCGCGCCTCGATCGGCGCGCAGGCATGCGCCCAGTCGTCGATCGGGATCGACACGAAGGTCGGCCCGCATGGCGGCTGCATCGCGGTGTAATAAGCCCGCGCGATCGCAGCCGGCACGTCCTCGGGCCGCGCCGGCTCCACGCTGTATTTGACGTAGGGCCGCGGAAATTCCGAGGCGCGCTCGGCATAGAGGAACGCCTGCAAGGGCAGGATCGAGCGCGCCTGCTGGCCCGCGGTGATCACCAGCGGCGTCTGGTTGCGATGCGCGGTGTAGATGTTGCCGAGCGCGTTGCCGACGCCGGCGGCCGAATGCAGATTGACGAAGCCGGCATTGCGGGTCGCTTGCGCGTAGCCGTCGGCCATACCGACGGCGGAGGCTTCCTGCAGCGCCAGCACGTAGTCGATGTCATCGGGCCAGTCGCTGAGGAACGGCAGCTCGGTTGAACCAGGATTGCCGAACACCCTGTCGATGCCGAACGAGCGCAGCAGGTCGAGCGTCGCCTGCTTGACGGTGACGGACTTGCTGCCGGTCTTGCCGTTCTTGGCCATGGTTTCCGTCCCCGAATGCTTGTTATTGAGCCGTCATTCCGGGGCGCGAAGCGAACCCGGAATCTCGAGATTCTCAGGTGCGCAATTGCGCACCATAGTCCGGTCCTTTGGACCGTCCCGGAATGACGATGTACCCGTCACCAAACCGCCGTCCCCTTCATCGTCGGCTGCCCCTCCGCATTCGCGGTCCAGAGCTCCATGCCTGCCTCGGTCTCATTCGCGTTGACCGAGAACTCGGTGCCCTCGAACAGCGGCTGCAGGCCGCGATACGAAAACTTCTTCGGCGCTTTGCCGCCCTGCAGCTTCGCCGCCATCTCGATGATCAACGCTGCCTGCAGCGGGCCGTGGAAGATCAGGCCGGGGTAGCCCTCGACCTTGGTGACGTAGTCGCGGTCGTAATGGATGCGGTGGCCGTTGAAGGTCAGCGCGGAATAGCGGAACAGCAGCACGGGATCGGAGATATGGGTCTCGCGGTGCTTCGCCTTCGGCGGCGGGGGCGGGGCCTTGCCGCCAGCCGGCGCGCTGCTCGTCATCTCGCGATAGACGATGTCCTGCCGCTCGCGGATGGCGGTGCCGCGCGGCGAGGAGATGCTGTGCTCGACCGAGACGAAGCACAGCGTGCCGGTCGAGCCCGATTTCACCTGCACGTCGGCAATGCGCGAGGTCCGCGTCGATTCATCGCCGACGCGCAGCGGCTGCAGGAATTCGATCTCGCCGCCGGCCCACATCCGGCGTGGCAGCGGCACCGGCGGCAGGAAGCCGCCCCGGGTGGGATGGCCGTCGGGCCCTAACATCGACATCGGAAACACCGGCTGCGCCAGGCACCAATGCACCGTGAACGGCGCGGCATCACCCGTTTTGGGCTCGCCGACCTCCTGGAACAGCGTCGCGCGCAGGCCCATCACGAGCTGCGCGGTGACGATGTCGGTGGCCTCCGTGCTGCGGCCGATCCATTGCCGCAAGTGATCGATGTCGAGCTTCTCGGTCATGACGCCTCGCTCTTCTTACGTCTTGGACTTTGGCTTTTCGCCGATGGCGGGCACAGCGCCGTAAGCGCGCGTCTCGCCGACGATGATCGGCGCCGGCGCGGGATAGCTGACACGTCCCTGCGGCGTGTCGACTTCGATGCGGCGCAGATGTGGGTGGTTGGTGAGGTCGGCCATGGTGTTGACCTCGGCAAACGCGATATCGGCGTCCGACAGCCGCTTGAGCAGCTCGTCGCGCGTCATCTTGCCGAAAATGTCCGCCACCGTCGTATCGGTGAAATCACGGTTGCGCACGCGCTCGACCATGTTGGCGACGCGGGGATCGGCGGGCAAATCGGGTTGATCCAGCACCTTCGCGCACAACGTCTTCCACTCGCGCTCGCTCTGGATCGAGATCAGGATGTCCTTGCCGTCCTTCGAGGTGAACACGCCATAGGGCGCGATCGAGGGATGACGCAGCCCCATGCGCTTGGGTGGATTCCCGGCCTCGGAGTTGAGCAGCGGCACGGTGCACCAGTCCGCCATCACGTCGAACATGGAGATGCGGATGTCACAGCCCTTGCCGGTGCGCCCGCGCCCGATCAGCGCTTCCAGGATCGCCGCATGCGCGGTGGCGCCGGTCGCGACGTCGACGATCGACATGCCAACGCGCGAGGCGCCATCGGGATTGCCGGTGATCGAGGCGAGGCCGCTTTCGGCCTGGATCAGGAGATCATAGGCTTTGCGATGCGCGTAGGGACCTTCGTCGCCATAGCCGGTGATGGTGCAGGAGATCAGCCTTGGATAGTCCTTCAGTAGCCGCTCGCGCGAAAAACCGAGCTTGTCCATCGAGCCCGGCTTGAGGTTCTGGATCAATACGTCCGCGCTTGCGATCAGCTTCTCCAACTCGGCGCAGCCCTCTTTCGTCGCGAGATCGACCACGGCCGATTGCTTGCCCCGGTTGAGCCAGACGAAATAGCTGCTCTGGCCCTTGGCCGCCGCGTCATAGCCGCGGGCGAAGTCACCCTCGGGCCGTTCGATCTTGATCACCTCCGCGCCGGCATCCGCCAGGCGCGAGGAGCAGAACGGCGCCGCCACCGCCTGCTCGACCGCAATCACCCTGATCCCGTCCAATGCTCCCATGATGGTGGCCTCAGTACGAGCGGGGCATGCCGAGCACATGCTCGGCGACGAAGGAGAGCACGAGGTTGGTCGAGATCGGCGCCACCTGATAGAGCCGCGTCTCACGGAATTTGCGCTCGACGTCGTATTCCTCGGCAAAGCCGAAGCCGCCATGGGTCTGGATGCAGGCGTTCGCCGCCTCCCAGGACGCATCGGCTGCCAGCATTTTTGCCATGTTGGCCTCCGCACCGCAGTCGAGCCCGGCCTCGTATTTGCGCGTGGCTTCCTTCACCATCAATTCGGCCGCGCGCATTGAAGCGTAGGCCTTGGCGATCGGGAACTGGATGCCTTGATTTTGGCCGATCGGCCGGCCGAACACGCTGCGCTCCTTGGCGTAGTTCGTCGCCTTGGCGATGAACCATTTGGCGTCGCCGACGCATTCGGCGGCGATCAGGATGCGCTCGGCGTTCATGCCGGAGAGGATGTAGCGAAAGCCCTTGCCTTCCTCGCCGATCAGATTCTCCGCCGGCACCTTCATGTCGGTGAAGAACACTTCGGTGGTGGCATGGTTCATCATGGTGCGGATCGGACGGATCTCGAGGCCATTGTTCTTGGCCTCGCGCATGTCGACGATGAACACTGAAAGACCGTCGGTGCGCTTCTTGGCCTGCTCCTTCGGCGTGGTCCGTGCCAGCAGAACCATCAGGTCGGAATGCTCGGCGCGGCTGGTCCAGATCTTCTGGCCGTTGACGATATAGCTGTCGTTGCCGTCCTTGCGCGCGAAGGTCTTGAGCGAGGAGGTGTCGGTGCCGCTGGTCGGCTCGGTGACGCCGAAGGCCTGCAGACGCAATTCGCCGCTGGCGATCTTCGGCAGATATTTTGCCTTTTGCTCGGCGTTGCCGTGCCGCAGCACCGTGCCCATCGTGTACATCTGGGCGTGGCAGCCGCCGCCGTTACAGCCCGCGCGCTGGATCTCTTCGAGGATCGCGGCCGCCGCCGACAGCTTCAACCCCGCGCCGCCATATTCCTCGGGGATCAGCACCGAGAGATAGCCGGCCGCTGTCAGCGCGTCGACGAACGCCTTGGGATAGGCCATCTCGCGATCGAGTTTGCGCCAATATTCGCCGGGGAACTGGGCGCAGAGTTTTGCGACGGCTTCGCGGATGTCGGCGTAATCTTCGGCGTGGTGTTCTTCACTCATGGCGTTTCCAGTTCTTAGCGGCAGTTAAGATAACGCCGGCCGATCCTCAGGCGTTGTGAAAACAACGCCAGCCCCCTATGCTCATTTGTTATAGCGTATGGAGTAGCCTTCCAGGATTGGCAAGCATGGATTTCCGGCAGCTCAGGACCTTCAGTTGCGTGGCGGAGCTCGGCAGCCTGTCCAAGGCCTCCGACACGCTGCGCGTGGCGCAGCCGGCGCTTTCCAGGCAGATCAAGCTCCTGGAACACGAGCTGCGCACCGATTTGTTCACCCGCAACGGCCGCGGCATGGTGCTGACGGAGGCTGGGCGCCTGCTGCTGGCGCGCACCTCCGGCATCGTGCGGCAGATCGACCAGATCCGCGACGACATCCAGTCGTCCAAGGGGCCGCCGTCGGGCCAGGTCGTGCTCGGCCTCGTTCCCACCGTGAGCTGCGTGCTGTCGGCACGCTTTGCGCGGCGCTGCGTCGAGAAATTTCCCGGCATCTCGCTGCGCATCGTCGAGAGCTATAGCGGCCATCTCGTCGAATGGCTGCACCGCGGCGAGATGGATCTCGCCATCCTCTATGGCCGCTCCGCTGATCTGCATCTCAACGTGGAGAGCCTGGGGCGCGACAACATCGTCGCGGTCGGCCCGCGCGGCTGCGGCCTCGCCCGCAAGAAGAGCGTCGACATCGGCTGGCTGCTGCGGCAACGTTTGGTGCTGCCCAGTCATTCCCACGGCCTCCGCGCGCTGATCGAGCACGCGGCCGCGCAGCGCAAGATCAAGCTCGACGTCCAGCTCGAGGCGGATTCGTTTCGCGTGCTGACGAGCCTGGTCGAGGAGGGCCTCGGCTTCGCGCTGCTGCCGCCGTCGTCGGTCCACGGCGAGGTCGCGGACGGGCGGCTGGAAACCGCGCCGGTATCCAAGCCGATGACGCGCGAGCTCATTTTCGCTTCTCCGATCGACCGCCCGGTCTCGACGGCCTCGCTCGCCGTCACGGCGCTGCTGCGCGAGGAAGTCGCCGCCTGCCGCAAGGAAGGCATCTGGGACATCAAATTGAGTTAGATGCGCTGACGTCGTAGAACAGTCAGGCGCCGCCTTGCCTTCGCATCTGGCGCGAGCTGTCATGCCGAAATTTTATAGCTGGGGTATTTGCCCCTCATCCTGAGGAGCGCGCCCTTGCGCGCGTCTCGAAGGATGCAGGCCCGGCTGGTGGCCTCGCCCTTCGAGACGCCTGCTTCGCAGGCTCCTCAGGGTGAGGGGAGAGAGTCGAGTGTGCCGCGGAAACGCAATCAGCCCGGAATCCTGACCGGCAGCGTCTCGTATCCCTTGATGAAGCTCGAATAGATCCGCTTGGGCTCGCCGACCACCTCGATGCGGTCGAAGCGCTTGAGCATCTCTTCCCAGACGATGCGCAACTGCAGCTCGGCGAGGCGCATGCCGACGCAGCGGTGGATGCCGAAGCCGAAGGAGAGGTGGGTGCGCGGGCGCGGACGGTCGATGATGAAGTCGTTCGGCTTGTCGAACATCTCCTCGTCGCGGTTGCCGGAGACGTACCACATCACCACGCGGTCGCCCTTCTTGATGTGCTTGCCGCCGATCTCGGTATCGGCAAGCGCGGTGCGGCGCATATGCGCCAGCGGCGTCTGCCAGCGGATCACCTCGGGCACCATGGAGTCGATCAGCTCCGGATTGGCGCGCAGCTTGTCGTATTGCTCCGGGTTCTCGTTCAGCGCCAGCACCGAGCCGGTCATGGTGTTGCGCGTGGTGTCGTTGCCGCCGACGATCAGCAGGATGATGTTGCCCATGAGGTTGTCGGGGTCCATGTGGCGTGTGGCATCGTTGTGCGCCATCAGCGACAGCAGATCGTTGCGCGGTGCCGAGTTGACGCGCTCGTTCCACAGCTTCGACATATAGGCGTAGCACTCGTCCATCTCGCGGCGGCGCTCTTCGGCGGAGGCGACGATGCCGCTCTTGGGCAGCGCGGTCGAAACGTCCGACCAGCGTGTCAGCTTGCGCCGCTCCTCCCAGGGGAAGTCGAACAGGGTCGCCAGCATCTGTGTTGTCAGCTCGATCGAGACGCGCTCGACGAAGTTGAAGGTCTCGTTGCGCGGCAGATTGTCGAGCACGGTCTGCGAGCGTTGCCGGATCAGCCTTGCCAGCTCGTCCAGATGTGTCGGTGTGAACATCGGCGACACCGTCTTGCGCTGCGACGAATGCCTCGGCTGGTCCATCGCGATGAAGCTCGGATAGTCGTAGCCTTCCGGCACGTCACGGATCGAGATGCCGCCGAGCGTCGAGTCCGAGGAGAAGATGCCGTGATTGGTGTCGACATGCATGATGTCGTTGTACTTCACCACCGACCAGTACGGCTCGATCGGCGCGTTGGTGCAGTAATGCACCGGCTCTTCCTTGCGCAGCCGCTCGAACCACGGCCACAGCGTGTCGTCCTGGAACAGCCTGGGCGCGCCAGGGTGGAATTGCGCCAACGGCGTCGCATAGGCCTCCTCGCGGGCCCTGCGCATGCGTTCGGCCTTGTCCACTTTAACCGGCGCTTGGATGTTCATCGTCGTGGCTCCAGTTGGTTCTTCATCTCGCCCCGCCTTCTCCGCCGAAGCCTTGGCGGAGGCGGAAAGCGGGGAGAGGGAGTTAACTCATGCCGCAATCTTCACCGGCAGTTCTTCCAGACCCTTCACGAAACTCGAATAGACCCGCTTGGGTTCGCCGACCACGTCGATATGATCGAACCGCTTCAGGATCTCCTCCCAGATAATCTTGAGCTGGAGTTCGGCAAGCCTGAGGCCGACGCAGCGGTGGATGCCGAAGCCGAAGGACAGATGCGTGCGCGGACGGGCGCGGTCAATGATGAAGTCGTAGGGCTTCTCGATCGCCTCTTCGTCGCGGTTGCCCGAGACGTACCACATCACGACCTTGTCACCTTTCTTGATCTCTTTGCCCCGGAACTCGAAGTCGGCGAGCGCGGTGCGCCGCATATGCGCCAGCGGCGTCTGCCAGCGGATCACCTCGGGGACGAAACTGTCGAGCAGTGCGGGGTTCTCGCGCAGCTTGCGATACTGTTCCGGATGCTGACTCAGCGCGTGGAGCGAGCCCGACATGGTGTTGCGCGTGGTGTCGTTGCCGCCGACGATCAAAAGCACGAGATTGCCGAGGAAGTTCTTGGCGTCCATGTCGCGCGTCGCGGCGCCATGCGCCATCATCGACAACAGGTCGCTCTTCGGCGGCTGCGCGATGCGCTCCTTCCACAGCCTCGCAAAATAGCCGGCGCATTCGGTCAGCTCGGCCTGACGCTCGTCCTCGGTGGCGACAAGGCCGTCGGGGCCGGGAATCGTGGTGGCAATATCCGACCAGCGCGTCAGCTTGCGGCGGTCCTCCCAGGGAAAGTCGAACAGCACCGCCAGCATCTGCGTGGTGAGCTCGATCGAGACGCGGTCGACCCAGTCGAACACCTCGCCGCGGGGCAGATTGTCCAGGCACTCGGCCGAGCGCTTGCGGATGTTCAGGGCGAGGTTGTCCAGATGCGTCGGCGTGAACATCGGCGCGACGGTCTTGCGCTGCGCCGCATGGCGCGGCGGATCCATCGAGATGAAACTCTCGCGGCGCAGGTCCGGATCGATGTCGCGGATGGTGATGCCGCCGAGCGAAGACGCCGAGGAGAACACTGCGTGGTTCGTCTCGATCTCCATGATGTCGTTGTAGCGCGTCACCGACCAGTACGGCCCGAACATCGAGTCCTTGCAGTAGTGCACGGGATCTTCCCGGCGCAGCCGATCGAAATACGGCCAGAACGTATCGGTCCTGAACAGTTCCGGATCGCCCGGATCGTACTGCTCCAGCGGCAGTGAATTGGCGCGCTCGCGCAATGCGTCGAGCTTTGCCGCGCTCTCGATGGTCCCATGCATGACCGCTCTCCCTGGCATGAACCGCGCGTTCTCGTTGAATTCTGCGCTGCGGTATTTGATTTGCAATTACAGCCGGTTGTCTGCGCCGGAGCAAGGGAGAGTTTTGTCACATCCAACCTTTGGGCGTGGCCGGGCTACGGGACTTCTGCCAGCGTGACCCTCCGCACACCGTTTGTCGTGAAATCGTGACAGAAACCGACTGGAATCGAGGTAAATCGAACCCGCCATCTTGGGGGCCGACCAACCTCTGATCTATAGTTTGACCCGATCAAGACCGCATCCCGAGGTTGCCGCCGTGAACGACATGCAATGGACCCCGATCGGCTCCGAGCCCTTACCGCCGCCGCTGCCGCCCGCGCGGGTCGATTTCAGCGGTGACCGCTCCGAGTTCCGGAAAATGGTCACCAAGGGTGCCATGCTGGAGCTCGTCACCTTCGGCTTCTACCGGTTCTGGCTCGTCACCGACATCCGCCGTCATCTGTGGGCGAACACCGCGATCGACGGCGATGCCGCCGAATATACCGGCCGCGCCAAGGAGCTGCTGGTCGGCTTCCTGTTCGCGCTCGCGATCCTGGTGCCGATCTACCTCGCCTACTTCCTGATCGGCATCGAGTTCGAGCGCTGGCAGGGTTTTGCCTCGACGCCGCTGTTCATCGGCTTCTACGCCTTCGGCCAGTTCGCGATTTTTCGCGCGCGACGTTACCGGCTGACGCGCACCGTTTGGCGCGGCGTCCGCTTCTGGATGGACGGCTCGGGCTGGGCCTATTCGTTCCGCGCCATGGCGTGGGGCTTGCTGGTGTTCCTGACGCTCGGCCTGGCGCTGCCCTGGCGCGCGGCCGCGCTCGAACGCTACAAGATGCAGCACACCCATTACGGCGATCTCCGCGGCGATTTCGAGGGCAACGGCTGGACCTTCTTCAAGCGTGGCTGGTGGCTGTGGCTGCTCAGCCCGATCGCGCTGGTGATCTTCCCGCTCGCGCCGTTCTTCTATGCGGAATTCAAAGCGCGCGAATGGCGCTGGTGGCTCGACGGCATCCGCATCGGCGGCGTCAGCCTGTCCTCGGACCTGCCGCACAATGCCTTCTACGGCCTGTACTGGAAGATGATCGGCTGGTGGACGCTGCTCTCGATGGTGTTCTCCGCCTATCTCGGCGGCTCCGCCTTGCTGGTTGTCCAGCTGAGCGGCGTTCCCGCCGATCAGGTGTTCGGCTCCGACAATGCCGCCAGGAGCATCCCGATGGTGGTAATGATGGTAGCAGGCTATCTCGCGCTGGCGCTTGCGATCAACATCGTCATGCGGGTCTATCTTCAGCGTGATCTCTGGGCCAAGGTGCTGGAGACCGTCGAGGTGCACAATATCGGAGCCGCGGCGGATGTGCGCGGCAGCGGTCAGCTTGCCAGCGCGCTCGGCGAAGGTTTTGCCGACGGGCTCGATGTCGCGGGATTCTGAGCTGTGAGTGACGTGTTTGCCGAGGCCCCGGCGCAGGCCGCCAAGCCGACCATCTTCTTCGACGGCACGTCGAGCCGCCGGCGGCAGGTGACGCTGGCGTTCGCCGATGCGCTCGAGATTCTTGAGGAGGGCGGAACGCCGGTTCGCTGGTCCTATGCCGACATTCGCCGCGCCGACAGTCCGCCCGGGATTTTGCGTCTGGCCTGCACCACGGCGCCGCCGCTGGCGCGGCTCGAGATCCGCGACGCTGTACTCGCGGCAGACGTGACCGTCCGCTGCACCCATCTCGACGAGCACCGGACCTCGCGCCGCGGTGTCGCAAAAATCATCGGCTGGTCGGTCGCCGCCACCGTCTCCATCGTCTGCGTCGTGCTATTCGGCGTGCCGCTCGCCGCCGACCGTCTCGCGCCGCTGGTGCCGAAACCGATCGAGCGGCGCATCGGCGACGCCTCCGAAGTCCAGGTGAAGACCATCTTTGGCCGCAGCGTGTGCGAAGACCCCGCGGGCAAGGCCGCGTTCACCAAGCTGGTCAACCGCCTGCGCGATGCCGCCGGCCTCGACGACGATTCCATGACGGCGGGCGTGCTGCCGACCGCGGTGCCGAACGCGTTCGCGCTGCCCGGCGGCAAGGTCTACGTGCTGAGGGGCCTGCTCGACAAGGCGCAGAACCCCGACGAGCTCGCCGGCATCCTGGCCCACGAGCTCGGTCACCTCAAGCATTACGACAACATGCGCAGCCTGATCTACAACGGTGGCACCTCGTTCCTGATCGGCCTGTTGTTCGGCGACGTGACCGGCTCATCCGCCGTGATCTTTGCCTCGCGCACCGTCGTCGAAGCCTCCTATTCGCGCGAGGCCGAGAACGCTGCCGATACGTTCGCGATCGAGATCATGCACAAGCTCGGCCGCTCGCCGAAGCCTGCGGCTGAATTGATGTTCCGCATCACCGGCAAGGAGGGCGGCTCTGGCCTGACAAATATCCTCGCGAGCCATCCGCTGACCGAGGATCGTCTCGCCCGCATGACGAAAGAGGATCGTCCCACCAGCGGCCCGCCGTTGCTGACGGACAAGGAATGGCAGTCACTGAAGGGGATTTGCGGCAGCGGGAAGGTGTGAACTTCTCCTACCGCGTCCCGTAAGCGCGGTCGCCGGCGTCGCCGAGGCCCGGCAAAATAAAGCCGTTCTCGTCGAGGCCTTCATCCACCGCAGCAGTCCAGATCGGAACGTCCGGATGCAATCCGCGCAGCCGCTCGAGCCCTTCGGGCGCTGCGATCAGGCAGGCGAGGCGAATGTCCTTGGCGCCGCGCTCCTTCAGCCGGTCGATCGCGGCCACCGCCGTGTTGGCGGTCGCGACGACAGGCGTCACCACGATGGCGAGGCGCTCGCCGAGGTCGGATGGTGATTTGAAGAAATACTCGACCGCGGCAAAGCTGTGCGGCTCGCGGTAGAGCCCGATATGGGCGACGCGCGCGGTCGGCACCAGGTCCATCATGCCGTCGACGAAGGTGGTGCCGGCGCGCAGCATCGGCACGAACACCAGCTTCTTGCCGGCGATCTTGGCCGAATGCATCGTCGCCAGCGGCGTCTCGATCACGGTATCCGCGAGCGGCAAATCGCGCGTCACCTCGTAGCAAAGAAGCATGCCGATCTCCTTGATCAGCTCGCGGAACGACTTTGTTGAAATCGATTTGTCCCGCACCAGCGTCAGCTTGTGCTGCACCAGCGGATGATCGACGATCGTGACGCCTTCCATGTAACGCTCCTAACGAAATGCGCGTTGGTTGAAATGCAACGAGCCGGCGCTTCTTCCCTTTTCCCCTTGTGGAGAAGGTGGCGCGAAGCGCCGGATGAGGGGTTGTCTCCGCGAACTTCACTGAGAGATGGGTTCGCGGAGAGAACCCCTCACCCGGCTTCGCTTTCGCGAAGCCACCCTCTCCCACAAGGGGAGAGGGTTTAAAAAACCGTGCCGTCGCTGATGACCTTGAGCGGCGGTGAACCATCGGGCCGGCGCGCAAAGGCAATGGCGCGGCCCGCGGCCCAGGTGCCGCCTTCCAATATGCTGGCGAGCGGCAGTGTTTCGGGCGTGCGGCCGAGTTTTGTGCGAACCAGTTCGGCCAGCCGGTCCAGCAGCGCGACCGTCAGCGCACGCCATTCCACCACGAGCAGCGAGTCCACCGCATGCGCGCGCTCGGCATCCGCGGCGTCGCGCAGGCGCAGCACCTCATGATCGACGAACAGGCCGCCATTGCGGTATTCGGCAAGCCCGGTGAGGCCGTCGATGTCAGTCACATCGAGGCCGGCGCGCTGCAGCGGCTCGATCAGTGAATAGCTCAGCCATTGCGACAGCTTGTGCAGCGGCACGAGGCCCGCCGTGCCGTCGTCCGCCTTGATCGCCGGATGCCGCCAGCAATCGCCGAGCGGAATTTTTGCGAGCTCGAGCCGCGAGGGCCAGATCGGCCCGAGCTGGTTCAGCACCGCCGACAGGATCGCGGGCGCGGGAACGGCGCCGCCATTCGCCTGCGCCGCGATGTGGTCGAACAGGCCGCCCGGGCGCGGCGTATCATTCAAGCCGAAAACGTCGGCGCGCTCGGCGACGTGCCGGCCAAGGCGCCGCAACAGATCGGTGCGCCCCTCCAGCCCGACCAGGGGATTGGCATCGCTCACCTGAAAGGCGGAGGTGAGGGATGCCAGGGGCAGTTTTGCCAGCACCTCGGCATCGGCTCTGAATGGCGCGCGCGCATCGCCCGAGAAAAGGCCGCTCGCAAACATGTCGAGGCTGGCGATCGCCAGCCCCTCGGACCGGCCGATGCTTTCGCCGCTCATGGCATCGCGATAGCGCCAGGCCGCGCCCGCGCCGGCATCGAGCAGCACGCTGACGATGGCGAGGTCGAACTCCGCGCGCGCCCGCGCGGCGCGGTCCGGCCACGAAGCAGCGTCAGCAAGCTTCGCCCAGCGGTCGACGCCGCCAAGCACAAAATGCCGCCAGCGCGCATGGAAGGGAATCTCCAGCGCCGGATAGGCTTTTCGCGTCACCGCGAGCACGGCCTCCGCGACGCCATCCATCCGGTCGAGATCGATCGTGAAGTGGCTCAAGCCGCCGGCAAGGCCGATCTCCAGCATCTGCCCGGCCCGCGCGCGCACCGCATCTGCGGTGAGCAGGGAGCGTGCTTGCAATTCCAAAGCCTCCGCCATCGCGCGATCAGTATTTTTCCAGCGAACGTCCGACCACGCCGTCCACGTCCTTCTCGGGCGCGATGTCGGTCGAGTAATAACCGGCCGCCTTCTTCGCGGCGATCTCGACATAGGCGTCGGCGGGAATCAGCTCCGGAGGGATCGGCACGCGCTCGACGATGTCGATGCCTTGGGAGGTCAGCGCGTCGTGCTTCATGTCGCTCATCGACAGGAAGCGGTCGATGCGCTTCAAGCCCAGCCAGTGGATCGTATCCGGCATCAATTGCTGGAAGCGCGCGTCCTGGACGCCGGCGACGCATTCGGTGCGCTCGAAATAGGCGGCGGCCGCATCGCCGTCCTCCTGGCGCTTGCGCGCATTGTAGACCAGGAATTTGGTGACCTCGCCGAGTGCGCGGCCTTCCTTGCGGTTGTAGACGACGAGCCCGAGCCCACCCTCCTGCGCGCCGCGTGCGGATTCCTCGATGCCGTGGATCAGATAGGGCCGGCAGGTGCAGATGTCGGAGCCGAACACGTCGGAGCCGTTGCACTCGTCATGCACGCGGCAGGTGATCTTTGTGCGATGGTCCGGCAGTTTCGTCACATCGCCGAACATGTAGACCGTGGTGCCGCCGATCGGCGGCAGGAACACCTTCATGTCCGGCCGCGTGACGAGCTCGGGGAACATGCCGGCGGTCTGCTCGAACAGCGTGCGCCGCAGCTCGGTCTCAGCGGTGCCGAAGCGCGCCGCAAGCCCCGGCAGGTACCAGACCGGATCGATCGCGATCTTCACGACGGAGACGCTGCCATTGGCATGCACGACCTCGCCGTCGGCGCGCAGCCGCTTTGCGGCCAGCGCCTCGCGGATCTCCGGCAGGTCGAGCCGCGCCCGCGTCACGGCGATGCTCGGGCGGATGTCGGAGCCTTCTGCGATCTCCTTGCCGAAATTCTCGGCGACCAGATGCCCCCAGGGATCGAGCGCGACGATCTTGGTGGGATCGCTCCATTGCGGGAACGGCCCGATGGTCGCGGCCGGAAAGGTGTTGGTGAGGTCGGGCCTGCGAATCGGATCGAGCGCGCCGGCGGAGACTGCGAGCGCGCGGTACATCGCATAGGACCCGCCATGGCTGCCGATCACGTTGCGATCCCCGGCGCGCGAGACTGTGCCGATGATCGGTCCGCGGGCGCGCGCGTCAGTGGCGCCCCAGTGGATCGGGAAGGCGGACTTCCGGCCCGGCTCCGGATGCGAAGTCAGGCGGATGTGGTCGGTACGGTTCGCGCGGCTCATGACCAAACTCCCAAAAAGCCAACGGCCCGCCGCTCGGACGGGCCTGGCTCGGTCGCGTTGCCGACGCGGAACATCGGCGACGCAAGCTCAATCCAACATATTGTAGCGGCAAGACGCGACAGACAAGTTAATCGTGGCGTCTGGTCCCGAGGTTCGTTCCCGCGCTCGCCCGGAGGGACGAAGGACGCCGCGCGACACCGTATATATATGTAATTGCTTGAATTTTTGAAGGGGCAGGGGCGCGCCGGCGTTCCAACGGGCGACTGGATAAAACCCGCATATTCAGACATATCGACTGGATCGGCTGCCCGCCCCGGAGA
>NZ_PTFE01000111.1:0-22998 GCF_002936975.1 Bradyrhizobium sp. AC87j1 | reverse complement strand
CTCTAGCACGTTCGCTGAGTGTGCTGAAGCCGGACGGGTATAGGGTGGGCAAAGGCGCTCTTGCGCGGTGCCCACCATCGTCCATTGGTGGGCACGCTTGCGCTTTGCCCACCCTACGGCACTACGGAGAACGGTGGCCTTACGCCACCGCTTCCTTGGACTTTTCGGCGCGCTTGCGCTCGTTCGGGTCGAGATGCTTCTTGCGCAGGCGGATCGACTTCGGCGTGACCTCGACGAGCTCGTCGTCCTCAATATAGGCGAGCGCCTTTTCCAGGGTCATGCGGATCGGCGGGGTCAGGCGCACGGCTTCGTCCTTCGAGGTCGTGCGGATGTTGGTGAGCTGCTTGCCCTTGAGCACGTTGATCTCGAGATCGTTGTCGCGGGTGTGCTCGCCGACGATCATGCCCTTGTAGACCTTCCAGCCGGGCTCGATCATCATCGGGCCGCGGTCTTCCAGCTTGAACATGGCGTAGGCCACCGCGTCGCCCTGGTCGTTGGAGATCAGGACGCCGTTGCGGCGGCCCTGGATCTCGCCCTTATAGGGAGCGTAGCCGTGGAACAGGCGGTTCATGATCGCGGTGCCGCGGGTGTCGGTGAGCAGCTCGCCCTGGTAGCCGATCAGGCCACGGGTCGGCGCGTAGAACACCAGGCGCTGACGGTTGCCGCCCGAGGGCTTCATCTCGATCAGCTCGGACTTGCGCTCGCTCATCTTCTGCACGACGACGCCGGAGTGTTCCTCGTCGACGTCGATCACGACTTCCTCGATCGGCTCCAGGGTGGCGCCGGTGGCTTCGTCCTTCTGGAACACGACGCGCGGGCGCGACACCGAAAGCTCAAAGCCCTCGCGGCGCATGGTCTCGATCAAGATCGCGAGCTGCAATTCGCCGCGGCCCGAGACTTCCATCGCGTCCTTGTCGGAGGCTTCGACGACGCGCAGCGCGACGTTGCCTTCGGCTTCGCGCAACAGACGGTCGCGGATCATGCGGCTCGTCACCTTGTCGCCTTCAGTGCCGGCGAGCGGGGAGTTGTTGACGATGAACGACATCGACACGGTCGGCGGATCGATCGGCTGCGCCGGCAGCGGCACTTCGACGGTCGGATCGCAGAAGGTGTCGGCGACGGTGCCCTTGGTCAGGCCGGCAATGGCGACGATGTCGCCGGCTTCGGCTTCATCGAGCGGCGTGCGCTCGAGACCGCGGAACGCGAGGATCTTGGTGATGCGCCCGGATTCGACCAGCTTGCCCTCGGCGTTGAGCACCTTGACCTGCTGGTTCGGCTTGAGGATGCCGGAGGAGATGCGGCCGGTGATGATGCGGCCGAGATAGGGGTTGGCCTCGAGAATGGTGCCGATCATCCTGAACGGACCTTCCTCGACCTTCGGCGGCGCGACGTGGCGCAGGATCAGGTCGAACAGCGGCTCCATGCCCTTGTCCTTCGGACCCTCCGGGCTGTCGGCCATCCAGCCCTGCTTGGCCGACCCGTACAGGATCGGGAAGTCGAGCTGCTCTTCGCTGGCGTCGAGCGCGGCGAACAGGTCGAACACCTCGTTGATGACTTCGGTCGGGCGCGCGTCGGGACGGTCGACCTTGTTGATGACGACGATCGGCTTGAGGCCGACCTTGAGCGCCTTGGAGACCACGAACTTGGTCTGCGGCAGCGGGCCTTCCGCGGCGTCCACCAGCACCAGGGCGCCGTCCACCATGTTCAGGATGCGCTCGACCTCACCGCCGAAATCGGCGTGGCCGGGGGTGTCGACGATGTTGATGCGGGTGTCTTTCCACTGCACCGAGGCCGCCTTGGCCAGGATGGTGATGCCGCGCTCGCGCTCCAGATCGTTGGAGTCCATGGCGCGATCGGTCACCTTCTGGTTCTCGCGGAACGTGCCGGACTGCTGGAGGAGTTTGTCGACCAGGGTCGTCTTGCCGTGGTCGACGTGAGCGATGATGGCGACGTTACGGAGGTTCATGAGTGAGCTTCTTTGGTTCGAACAATGGGTTAAGCGCGATCTCGCCGGTCGGACCGGGACCTCTTCTCGAAACAACGCTGGAAGACTGGAAACGGGGCGCTTTCCGCCCAAAAAGGAAGCCCGGCCATATCGACCGGGCAGCCTACGCGTTGCGCCGCAATATATGCAAAAACCGCCAAAAAACAATGCGTTCTTTGGGCCTTGGTTGACTGAATTTTGCCCGGGAATCTCCGGGGGTTAGCTGCCGTTCCGGGCCGGCGGGGTCTTTCGCCCCATGATGGCCGCCCAGATCAAGACGACGCCTCCGATGCCGATGACTAGTCCCAAAAACACCAGCGACGCGATGTCGGAGGGGATCTGGCCACCCTCGACCACTGACATTCCGCCAAACAGGAGCGCGCAGAGCCCCGGCAGCAGCATGAAGATGCCGGCGATCGCCATCAGCGCGGTCAGGCAGCCGCTGCGCTGTTGCTGGTTCTGCGGAGGCACTGCCGGTGGACGGGTGCTGGAATCGCTCATGGTCTCTTTCTCGCGGCCCTGATCAGCATCACGCCGGCGAATGCCACCAGCAGTGTGAGGACGAGGACGGGGACGAAACGGATATCCAAGGGGATCGACGAGTCGGCGATGAAGATCAAGGCGCAGATGCCGGGCAGCAGCAGGATCACCCCGAACATCACCATCCCCGCGGTGGCAAGTCCGCTTCGCGACGGTGGAGGTGGAGGCGTCTCGCTCAACGAGGCATCTCCTCGCTCTGCGTGGTTTCCCGATAAGTGTCGCCGCGCAGCGCCGCGCGAATGCCGTCGATCTTGCCGTTGCGGTAGAACAGATTGTAGGTGTCGAACGGAATGATTGCGCCTTGCTCCGTCACGAAATGGATGCAGCTGCGCTTGACGTTGCCGACGCAGAAATTGAAGCGATCGAGAAACTGCACGATGGTGACGCGGAAGACGTTCTCGTAAGAGAGCCCTTCCGGCACCTTAAAGCTCGGCAGGCAGCACAGCAGCTCGCAGACGCGCTCGGAGGTGTTGAGCGGCCCCGACGACAGCGAGAACAGATCGACGAATTTCTCACGAAGCACCGGATATTTCTCCGGGCTGATGGTGTTGGGCATCACGGCGACGAGCTGCTCCTGCGGGATCAGCGAGGTCAGCGGCAGCACCCTCTCGCCATTGCGCAGGCCATAGCCGATCGAGATGCTTTCGGGATTGCAGGGCAGCGGGATCATGTCCTTGTCGCCGAACACGCCGGTCTCGATCACGCGCTTGCGGATCTCCGACAGCATGATGCGGTCGGTTTTCTCGTCGAAATTCTCGTTGCGGCCGGCGTCCTGCACCGGCTGCAGCGTGACGCCGCGCACGCATGTCCAGGTCAGGGCGTGGCGAACGATGTCGCCGATCTCGGAATCGTTAACGCCGCGTTTGATGGTCGCGACCAGCGTGGTCGACACGCCAAAATGCTCGAGATTCTCCAGCGCCTGCTGGCGGATTTTTCGCAAATCCGCGCCGCGCAGGTCGATCAGCGCATCGCGCTGCAATGAATCGAACTGGAGATAGACCTCCAGCCCGCGCCTGTTCTCGGCGAGCCGCGCCACGAAATCCTTTTCGCGGGCGATGCGCAGGCCGTTGGTGTTGATCATGACGTGCCGGATCGGGCGGGCGCGCACCGCGTCCAGGATCTCGAAGAAATCAGGATGCAGCGTCGGCTCACCGCCGGAAATCTGCACGAGATCGGGCTCGCCCTCGCTTGCGACCAGCGCATCCAGCATCTTCTCGATCGTCGCGAGCGGGGTGAATTTCGTGCGCGCGGGCGAGGATTCGGCGAAGCAAACCGGGCAGGTGAGGTTGCAGTGCTCGGTGATCTCGATCAGCGCCAGGCAGGAATGCTGCTCGTGGTCGGAACAGAGACCGCAATCATAGGGACAGCCGAATTCCGTGCGCTGCTGGAATTGTAGCGGCCGGTCACCTGGCTTGATGAAATCCTTGCACAGGCGCCAATAGGCGGCATCCGTCGACACCAGCGTCGACTGGACGCCATGCTCTTTGCAGCGCTTTTCGTACCAGACCTCGTTGTCCAGGATCTGGATCTTGGTCGGCACTAGCTTCAGGCAGGTCTCGCAAAGAGATTGGGTCTGGCCCCAGAAAATATAGGGACGCGACTTACGCAACGGCGCGTTCATGCATGGGTCTCGCTTTGGGCGCCGTCGCCAGCATGACGCCGGCGTAGAGCAAAATGGACAGCGACAGCAGGTGAAACAGGGTGAAGGGGCCGATCAGCGTGCCGTAGGGCTTGAGGAATTCCCACAAGAAGCGTTGCGCTCCATAATAGACGAGAACCAGGTAGAAACCATTGGTGATCACAAAGGCGTTCCGGTTCACGACGGCCAGCACATAGAGCAGCGCGAATACGGCCATGGCCGCGCTCTCGTAGAGCTGCACGGGATGGCGCAGAACGCCGTCGCCGAAATCATGGGCCCAGGGCAGCGTCGTCGGCGTGCCATAAGTGAAATCGTCGAGGCCCGCGAAATAGCAGCCGAGCCGGCCGATCGCGATGCCGAGCGCCAGCGGCAGCGCAAAACGGGCACCGGTTCGCGCGGCGATCCCCGCGGACCATTTGTAGAGCTCGATCGCGACGATGCCGCCGGCCAGCGCCCCCTCGACCGAGCGCGCAATGCCGCTCTCGCCCGACAGCCACAGATTGGCGGAGCCGAACAGGTAGGCCCCGAGGCCCGCGCCGAACACCAGCGCCGCGATATAGGGCAGCTCGAAGGATTGCGCCGGAAACTGCAGGCGCTGTCGCGACAGCCAGTAGACGGCCGCCGCCGCCGCCAGCCAGGCTACAATGTCGAAGAGAGTATGAAGCAAAGCCCCGCTCATGCGGGGGATATTAGCCCAGGTTCCGGCCGTGCGGGATAGTGCGCCTGCTCGTTCTCCACGCCGGAGAAGCGAGGCGGACCGCTAGCTGGCTTCGCGCTCTTCGGTCGGGTAGACGCCGCGCAGCACCTCTTCGAAATGCATTTTCACCGCGTCGTTGCACAGGCAGGCGCGAAGCCTCAGGCCGTCGCGGTTGCGAACCAGGATCGATCCGCGCCTGGTGTCGAGAATCCGTTCTGCCTTGAACGACTGAAGCACGCGGCTGGCATAGCTGCGGCCAACGCCGAGCAGCGTCGCAAGCTGTTCGTGGGTCAGCGGCACGCTGTCCTCGTCGCCGGTGCGCTCCATCGCCGCCAAGATCCATTTGGCGGTCCGCTGTTCGATCGAATGGATCGCATTGCAGGCGGTCGACTGGAAGATCTGCGCCAGCATGCAATCGGCGTAGCGGGCAAAGATGTTGCGCAGCGACGCCGAGCGCAGCTTGGCCGCTTCCAGCTTGGCGACATGAACGCGCGCAAACGGGCCGCCGAATTTCACGCAGATCCGAGTATAGGCCGGCAGGAATCCCTCGCTGACGATGCCGCCCACCGCGCCTTCGCGACCGACCAGGATGGTCTCGACGTCTCGGCCATCCTCGTTGGGGACCAGAAAGGTCGCGAGCGCCGGTCCGCAGGGGAAGTGGACGACCTGGACATCGTCACCGGGGCTGTAGAGCAGCTGGCTGGCGGCGGAGTTTTCGACGGTCACGTGCGGTGCGAGCAGGGCGTAGTCTGCCTGGCTCAAACGCCGCAACAGATTGTTGGCCGGACGGCTCTCGACCTCGGTCATCTTGCTGATACGCGCATCCATCGTGAACTCCCATCCTCCTCCCCATCTTAACGAGTTCCGTGCATTCCCTGTGTGCACAAGTGGACAGACTGGAGAACGGCAATGTGGTGGGTTTCGTTCCAGGAACCCTCCGGTGCGCTGTGCGCAGGCATCGTGTCGCGGCAGTCCTGATCCGAATCCCCGACACACAAGATGCGATCATGACACCCGCACTTTCCAATGGCTCAAGCTGGCCGGTCGATGTTCTGATCGTCGAGGACGATCCGATCATCGCCATCGATTTCGAGGACCGTCTGCTCGGGTTTGGGGTGACGGGCGTGCGGACCGTCGGGTCGGTGACGCAGGCGCTGGGCGCCATCGCCAACCGTGCGCCCGACTTCGCGCTGCTCGACGTCGAGTTGATCCGCGAGACGAGCTTTGCGGTCGCCGCGCGGCTGGCCGCGCTGAAGATCCCGTTCGTCTTCGTGACCGGCTATGGCGCCGAGGCGCGCATTCCGCCTGAATTCTCCGGCCAGCCGCGGTTGCAGAAGCCGTGCTCGAGCGACGCGCTGGAGGCGGCGCTCAAGGTGCGCGCCCTCGATTAGCGATCAGGCCTGCTTCGGATCGAGCGTGGTCGACCACAGCGCGACGTCGGCGCGGTCGCGTAAAGTCACCGTCATCTGGCCCGAGGCGCCGTCGATCTTGACGTGACCGAAGAACTGCATGCCGGCGGAGGGCGGCAGGTTCTGGCTGTCCTTGCCCGGCGCCTTGACGAAGCGCACCTCGGGTCCAAAGGTGTTGTCGAGCGCGTTAGGACCGAACGTGCCGGCATGCAGCGGGCCCGACACGAATTCCCAGAACGGTTCGAACTCCTGGAATTGCGCCTTGTTTGGATCGTAATAATGCGCGGCAGCGTAGTGCACGTCCGCCGTCAGCCACACCGTGTTGCTGATTGGCGCCATCTTGATGAAACGCAGGATGTCGGCGATCTCGAACTCGCGGCCGCGCACCGGGCCGTCACCCTGCGCGATCGCTTCCGAGCCGCCCTTCGGCGTGTCCGAGACGACAAGGCTGAGCGGCATGTCGGAGGCGATCACTTTCCAGGTCGCGCGCGAATTGAGCAGGCCGCGCTTGAGCCAGGCGATCTGGTCCGGGCCGAGGAAGTAGTTGGCGGGGCCGTAAGCGGTTTCGAGATTGGGGCCGTTCGGACCGCGATAGCTGCGCTCGTCGAGCATGAACACGTCGAGATGCGGGCCGTAGGAGATCTGGCGATAGACCCGGCCCGGCTCAACGATGCTCTCGCGCATCGGATACATCTCGTGGAAGGCGCGGCCCGCGCGGGCGGCGAGCAAGGCGATGTCGCGCTCCTTGTAGGCGGCCGGCAATTCCTTCGACAGCGACCAGTTGTTGGTCACCTCATGGTCGTCCCATTGCACGAAGATCGGCACCTCGGCATTGAAGGCGCGGAGGTTTTCGTCGGTGAAATTGTATTTGTGCGCGGCGCGGTACTCGTCCAGCGTCTCGGCGACCTTGGCCTTCTCGGGGATGGTGACGTTCTTCCAGATCTTGCCGTCGGCGAGCTTCACCTCGGATACAATCGGGCCGTCGGCATAGATGGTGTCGCCCGAATGCAGGAAGAAATCCGGCCGGTGCTTGCGCATCGTCGAGAAGGTGAACATGCCGCCGTCGTCGGGATTGATGCCCCAGCCCTGGCCGGCGACGTCTCCGCCCCAGACGAAACTGACGTCGCGGCGGTCGGCCGGCGCGGTGCGGAAGCGGCCGACCACCGGCTCGCCCTCGATGGCGCTGTGGGAGAGATCGCGGAAGCGGACGCGATAAAAGATGTCCTGGCCGCCCGGCAGGCTGTCGATCAGCATCTTTGCGGTGAAGTCGCTGTCGGGGAGCGCTGCGATCGGCGGCAGCGCGCGGGCATCCCTGAATGACTCCGTCGTCGCCACCTCGACCAGCATCTGCGCGGGCCGATCGGTGCGCGCCCACACCACGCCGCCGTCGACAGTGACGTCGCCCGACTGCACGCCATGAGTGACCATCGGCCGGTCCGCGGCGCGCGAGAGATAGGGCATCGCCATCGTGCCGAGCGCACCGGCACTGGTGGCAAGGAAGCGGCGGCGGGAGAATTTGATGTTCATGGGACGGGTTCGCTGGCTAGCTGTCTTGCGCTGTCATTCCGGGGCGCGCGAAGCGCGAATCCGGAATCTTGAGCATCCCCGGTGCGCAATTGCGCACCTGCGGTCTGGTCCTTCGGACCATTCCGGAATGACCGTGTGAGCTATATTGAGACAATGTGACGCAGCGATAACGCGCGCAGGCGTCACGCGTTGCCGGCGGCCCTGAACTGCGCGCCCGCGCGTTGCAGGTTCTGCGGCAGGCTGAACAGCACCGCCTTGCGGTCGGCGACGGCGGCGTGGAACTGATCCAGCGCGATGTTGAAGGCGGTGAGCGCGGCTTCCTCGATCGCGCCGTGATCGAAGCAGCGCAGCGTGTCGCGCAGGATCTCGTCAGCCTCGGTCTGCATCTGGTCGAGCTCTTCGGTCGTCTCGCATCTACGTGCGGCGGCGATCATGTCGAGCAGCCGTTCGCGCTGATGGTTGTTGTTGTCGCGCTCGTCCTTCTTCAGATAGCCCGCGAACCAGGCGCCGATCGAGCCCATGGCGGACAACGCCATCAGGCTCCACCAGATGTAATCGCTGTATTTGTCGAGGAAGGTCTTTTCCTCGCCGTCGACGAAGGCGGCAGCGCCCGGATGTACCGGGATCACCGCATCCTTGTCGGTGTCGGGTGTCTCGATCTTCGCCGCCAGCGGGAATTCCGTCACCAGCTGCTGGCGCACGGCGAAGAGCTGGCGCGTGAACGCTGCGATGGTGGTTTCGGACACGCCTTTGCGCGCCACGACGTGGTGCGAGAAGCTGATGGTCTTGACCTCGTCATCCGGGCGGGCGGGCGAGCCGCCATAGGTGCCGGCGGGAATCTCGGACGCTTCGTAGACCGGGTGGTTCTGCGCGATCGCATCCGCGGACTCGATCGCGAGGAAGCTGGGCGCGCCGAAATCCTTGGTGGAGGCGGCGATCGCGTCTGCCGTGATCTTGCTGTTGACCGGGCCGGCCGCGAGATAGACGTCGGCCTTCTGGGCCTTGATCGCTTCGGCGACCTCGTTGGCCGGGAATTGCACGATCTCGACCTTGGCGGGATCGACGTTGTATTGCTGGAGGATCACCTTGAGCAGATTGACGTTGGCCTGGGTGCGGCCGACCACGCCGACGCGATGGCCGGCGAGCTGCGAGATCTTGGTGATCTTCGCGCCCCGCTTCCTGCCTTTGCCCGGTACGGACCACAGCACCACGACGTTCTTGCGCAGGGTCGCGACCGCTTGCGCGTTTTTGGGCACGTCGAGGTCGCCGCGCACGATGGCGAGATCGACCTTGCCTTCCGCAAGCGCATTGGCGCTGGCGGTGGCGCCGTCGGTCTGGATCGGTCGCAGCCGCACCTGGCCCTTGCTCTGCGTGAAGGCCTGCGTCAGCGCCTGCACGACCTTGACGTCGTCGCTGTTGGCGGGACCGACCGCGATCTTCAACGTCACGGGCCGCATGGCGAAGTAGTAGCCGCCGACGAGTGCGCCGATGATGGCAAGCACGAGCGCAAGAGACACGAGCGCGGTCTTCCGCGCCGCGGATCGCGGCGAAGGCGGAGAGGGCGTTTCGGCCAGGTCCAATCCCCCGGTCATCGATCTCCCAAACAGGCGCTTCAGGCTCAGTTTCATCTTGGCCGGCGATTTACGCCCGTAATTGTAGCAAATTTCTTGTCCGGCGGGGTTACATCTCCGTCATGGTTAGCGGATGGCGGAAATCCCCGTATGAACCCGGGCGTCAGCGGGGTGTTAGAGTAAAGTTCCCCTGAAGGACGGAGACATGACCATGGCAGATCGGCTTTCGGCGGAGGCGCGCAGGCAGGCGCTGGGCGGACTGCCCGGTTGGAGCGAGGTTCAGGGCCGGGATGCCATCGGCAAAACCTTTATCTTCAAGGATTTCAACGAGGCGTTCGGCTTCATGACCCGCGCTGCGCTGGCCGCCGAGAAGATGGATCACCACCCCGAATGGCGCAACGTCTACAAGACGGTGGAGGTGGTGCTGTCGACCCACGACGCCGGCGGCGTCACGGCGCTCGACGTCGCGCTGGCCAGGACGATGAACGCGATCGCAGGCTGAGACCGGCCGACGTCTTGCAGCGATCGGCCACATCCCCATCTTGTGATCAGCCGGGATCGGCGATCCGCCGCCCGGGGCCGAACGGGGAGTTTGTCGAAGATGGCTGCCGAACACAGCGTCGGTTTCGAGCCGGCCGACCGGCTCGCGGAAGATCGTGAGAGCGTGCGTCGCCGCTTCTGGCGCAAGCTGAAGCGTGTCGCCGCGCAGCTGCCGTTCGCGGAAGACCTGCTTGCTGCATATTACTGCGCATTCGACCGGCAGACCCCGCGCCACGTCCAGGCCGCGCTGTTAGGTGCGATCGCCTATTTCATCCTGCCGTTCGATTTCGTCGCCGACGTGATGCCGGTCCTCGGCTTCGCCGACGACGCCGCGGTGCTCGCCACCGCCATCCGCATGGTTTCCGGCCACATCACGAATGAGCATCGCGAAGCCGCGCGCGCCGTGCTGAAGCGCGGTGTGGGTGAGATGGAAGAAGGCGCTGCGCAGTAGGCGCGATCTCCCACCGCTGTCATTCCCCGCGACCCGGCTCCGCCAAGGCTTCGCCGGGGTTGATGTCCAGCTTTAGCGAAGGCGGCAGGCGAGGAATCCAGTACGCCGCGGCGTCTCGGTTCAATCGCGACTGCCTCTGGCATGCCGGATCGCCCGCCCCAGTGGCAAGTGCGCACAAGGCGGGCGATGACAGCGAATGTGGGGATGAAGCTCGCTACTTCTTCCCCGCCTCCGCCCGCGCCTTCTCCGCGTCCCATGCCTGGAATTGCTTGAACAGCTTTTCCCTGTCCACGTCGGACACGTTTGCGGCCGTGGGACTCTGCTTCAGGAACGCCTCGAATCGTTGCCGTGTCACCGGCTCGACGCCGTGCTTGTCGAGCCATTGCTGCGCCACCGGCAATCTGTTCCACCCCGACAGGGGTGCCGCGAGCGAGACCTCCTTCCATTTGGGATGGAAAGGCGGGTTCTGGAGCGCCGGGAATTTCGTGAAGAACGCGTCCACGAACAGCGCGAGCTTGCGATAGCGTTCGGTGTTTGGCGCCCAACTATAGGCCGCGAGCACCGCCGGCACCGCGATGGTGTCCACGCTCTCGCCCTCCTTGATCAGGTTCGGATAGTCCTTGGTCGTCAGCGTCGCCGGCAGATAGTCGCTCTGGAGCGGCTTTGCATAGTCGACCTTGGCAAGATGGAAGCGGCCGTCATTGTTGAAGGTCGAGACCGATTTGTACGGCTTGCCGCCGACCACGATGACGGCGTCGATCTCGCCGGCCTTCAATTTCTCCATCGCGATGCGCTGCTCGACATAGACGAAGTTCGCCTTGATCCCGAGCCGCTCGAACACCGTGAGCGCGGTGACGAAGGTGCCGCCATTGGGCAGGTCGACGCTGACCTTCTTGCCTTCGAGGTCTTTCAATGTCGCGATCGATTTCGGCGCGATCACCTGCATCTCTTCGTTGTAGAGCTTTGTCACATAGGTGAACTGTTTCTTGATGTCCTTGGCAAAACCCTTGCGCTCGAGATAGTCGAGCGTGTCGGCCCGCACGATGCCGAGATCGACGCCTTGCAGGAACAGGATGTCGGCAACGCTCTGCACCGAGCCGCGGCCGACGATCGGCAGCACGCGGATCTTGTTGCCGTCGTCGAGCACCGAGGCAAGGTCGGCGCCGAACTGCACGTAGGTGCCGCCGATCGTGCCGGTGATCAGCGTGACGGTGTTGGCATTCAGCGCCTGCTTGGTCGAGGTCGAGCCGAACTGGAAGATCGCCTTCAGGCCGTCCGAGACCTTGGCCGGATCATATTCGGTCTGCTCGGCGCCGCTGGCGGTGGAGGCATAGATCGTCATGATGGCTGCAAGTGCCATTCCAAAAGCGTTACGCATGATGTCCTCTGAAGAGTTCTAGTTCTGAAACCGGACGAGGTGCTGGCGCGCCTCCGCCGATCCGAGTGATGCAGCCCGCTGGTACCAGTCACGTGCGGCGGATGCGTCGGCAATGACACTTCGCGCATCGCTGGTGCCGAGCACCGTGGGATCATAGGTCTGCGCCAGCAGAAGCGCGGCCGTTGCATCTTGCGCATTGGCCGCGCGTTCGAGCAGCAGCCGCGCTGCGGCGATGTCACCGATCCTCAACAGGCTCTTCGCGCGCGTCATCAACCCTGCCAGCGTGTCGGCGTCGAGCGTCCTGACCGGCTCAGGCGGTGCAGGCTGTGCCGCGACGGGCTCCGGTGCTTGCACCGGTCCTTGCACCGGTCCTTGCGCTTGCAGCGCAACCTGATAGGCGGTCGCTATCGCTTCGCGGCTTGGCGCCAGCGGTGCAGGGAGGTCCCGTAAGTCGGCGCTCGCCAGCGTCGTGTCGGACACGCGGGCCGGATCCTTGAGCGGGGTCTGCGGTGTCGCCGGCGCATTGGCCGACGCCATGGCCATGTCCGGCGCGACCCCCACCCAGCTACCGGCATTGGCGGTCATGAAGCCGCGAAAGTCGGATTGATACAGGACGGCCAGAACTGCCAGGGTGGACGCTGCCAGAACAGCCGCGAGAACACGCGGCACAATTCTGGAACGCAACTCCACCGGCGTATATTCGCTTGGGTCCGGCGCACCGAGCGGATCGGACAGGAACAGCGGAATCGGATCGTCCTGCGAAAGATCGGCCCGTGCGGCGCGCGCACGGACAAAGGACGCGGTCGGCGGATGTGATGCGGCTCGATTGAAGTCGAGCGCACTCGACTCCTTCGACGGGCGGTACGCCGTCGTCTCCATGGTGATGCTCCCCATTACTACGCAACGCAGGGGCATTCCCGGCTTCAGTCTTTTTATTGTTGTCCAGAAGTACCCCGCAAACTGGAGCCGGTAAATCGCCGTCTGAATCAGACCAAAAAACGACGACGATTTGCGCGAATCGGGAGAGATTTGGGTTTGATTGCGGCGAAGCCGGGGAATGCACCGCAATTTTGGCGGGAATGGTTGAGGGACCTTTACCAGGCGACGGCGCACGAAAAAGCTGGCGCAGCTTCAGCGACGCCAGCGATTCGAGCGGTGACAGTTGTGTATGTGGCGATGGCGACGCCTACATCCTCACGGATGCAGGATCACCTTGCCCATGGCCTGACGCCCCGCGAGCACCTTCAGTGCATCCGCTGTCTGCGCCAGCGGGAAGATGCGGTCGACATGCGACGAGATCTTTCCTTCCGCGGTCCACTTCACGAGCTTCTCGAGATTGGCGCGGTTCTTCTCCGGATTCTGTCGGGTCCAGGCGCCCCAGAACACGCCGCGGATGTCGCAGCCCTTCAAGAGCGCGAGGTTCAGCGGCATCTTCGGAATGTCGCCCGCGGCGAAACCGATCACGAGGAAGCGGCCTTCCCACGCGATCGAGCGCAGCGCCTGCTCGGCATAGGCACCACCAACCGGATCGAAGATGATGTCGACGCCCTTGCCGCCCGTGAGTTTTCGCAAGCCTTCCTTCAGATCTTCCTTGGCGTAGTTCAGCGTCAGCTCGGCGCCATGCGCTTTCGCGAATTCGAGCTTCTCGTCCGACGAAGCGCAGGCGATCACCTTCAATCCCATCAGCTTGCCGAGCTCGCAGGCGGCAAGGCCGGTGCCGCCGGCCGCGCCTAACACCGCAAGCGTCTCGCCCGACTTCGGGCTGGCGCGATCTTCCAGCGCATGCAGCGCCGTCCCGTAAATGATGATGATGCCGGCCGCGCGGTCGTAATCGAGATTGTCGGGGATCTTCACGATCGAGGCCGCCGGCAGCGCGATCTTCTCGCGCGCGCCGTTGTGGCCGCAGGAGGCGACCACGCGATCGCCGACCTTCAGATCGGTCACGCCGGCGCCGATGCTCTCGATCACGCCCGCGACTTCCGCGGCCGGCGAGAACGGGAATGGCGGCTTGATCTGGTACTTGCCCTGAATCATCAGGATGTCGAAGAAGTTCAGCGCCGCCGCCTTGATCGCGATCACCGCTTCGCCGGGACCGGCCACCGGATCCGGCACCTCGGCCAGCACGAGATCGTCAGGCTGGCAATATTGCGAGCAGAGGATGGCTTTCATGACGGCACCTTGGGCGTTTCGAGTGGAATTATAGTTTGGCCGTTTCTGCCGGATTTACTGCGGCCGGACAATCCGGATTCTTTGTCTAGGGCAGCGCGAGGGCCTATCCTCGTCATTGCGAGCGCAGCGAAGCGATCCAGACTATTTCCGCTGGACGGATTCTGGATTGCTTCGCTGCGCTCGCAATGACGGAGCAAGAAGAAAAGGGAGGATTCAAACGATGTTTGAAACAGGTCTGCTCAGGGGCAAGCGCATCCTCGTCACCGGCGGCGGCTCCGGCCTTGGCGCGGCGATGGGACGCCGTTTCCTTGCACTCGGCGCCGAGCTCGTGATCTGCGGCCGCAAGCTCGACCGGCTGGACGCAACCGCGAGCGAGATGCGCGAAGAGACCGGTGGCAAGGTCACCACCATCGCCTGCGACATCCGCGACGGCGCCGCCGTCGATAGCATGATGGAGCAGATCTGGCGCGAGGCGCCCCTCGATATCCTTGTCAACAACGCCGCTGCGACGTTCATCGCACAGAGCGAGCATCTATCGTTCCGAGCAGCCGATGCGATCCTCGCGCCGACGCTGCATGGCGCGATGTATTGCACGCTCGCCGCCGGCAGGCGCTGGATCGAGGACAAGCACGGCGGCGTCGTGCTCTCGATCCTCTCGACCTCGACCATCACCGGGCGTGCCTTCACCGTGCCGTCGGCGATGGCGAAATCGGCGCTGCTGGCGATGACCAAAAGCCTCGCGGTGGAATGGGGACCGAAAGGCATCCGCACCGTCGCCATCGCCCCGGGTCCGTTCCCGACCGCGGGCGCGTCGGGGCAGCTCCGCCCCGAAGGCCGTGACGAAGGCTGGACCGCGCGCAATCCGCTTGGCCGGACCGGAGAGCACAGCGAGCTTGCCGACCTCGCCAGCTTCCTGGTCTCGGACCGCGCTGCTTACATCAATGGCGAGATGGTCGTCATCGACGGTGGCGCGCATTTGCGCAGTTCCGGCGCCGAGGATTTGTTGCGCTGGACCGAGACGCAATGGGCCGACCAGCGCGCCGCGCGATCCAAAGCTTAAGGCGCCGCCGATACCGCTAACTGCCTTCCCAAATTGGACTTTCCCGGCTATCCCTGCCGGGGGACAAAGCGCGGCCGGGCCATCTTCCAGTCACAATATTGAGGGAACCACTCCAGCATGTGGCGGGTGCTATCTTTAGCTTTGATGATCGGCATGATGACGTGCGGGATCGCCGATCTTGCGCGAGCGCAGACGGCGCAACCGGCGCCGAAGGCCGCACCGAAGTCGGCGGCTCCGGCGGCCAATACGGCTGCAAAGAGCGCGGCAAAGCCCGAGAGCAAGCCTGCGGCCCCGCCCGCCGCGGTTGCGGGTGGCGCGGAGCCGACCCTGATCGGCCAGTTCGGCACCTGGGGCGCTTATTCGGCCACCCCCAACGGCAAGAAAGTCTGCTTCGCGCTGGCAAAACCCTCGTCGTCGAAGACCAATCCGCCGAATCGGCCGCGCGATCCCGCTTATGCCTTCGTCTCGACCCGTCCGACCGAGAAGGTGAACAACGAAGTCTCGGTCATGATCGGCTACGCCCTGAAGCCGGGCTCGGAATCGTCGGTCGAGGTCGGCGGCGCCGCCTTCGCGATGTATACGCAGGGCGACGGCCTCTGGATCAAGAACGCGGCCGAGGAGGAGCGGATGGTCGAAGCCATGCGCAAATCCGCCGAGCTGGTCGTCAAGGGGGTCTCGGCCAAGGGCACCGAGACGACCGACACGTTCTCGCTGAAAGGCCTCGCGCAGGCGCTGGACAAGATCGCCCAGGATTGCCGGCGGTAAGCCTCTCGGCTTAGTCCTTTAAGGCTAAGCGACAGCCACGGTCGCAATCGGCTGTTCCGGTTGCTATATAGGGCCGGTTCCAGATTTCTTCCGTCATTCCGGGGCGATGCGCAGCATCGAACCCGGAATCTCGAGGTTCCCCGGTGCGCAATTGCGCACCTGAGGTCTGGTCCTCAGGGTCGCTTTGCGATCCCTTCGGACCATTCCGAAACGACACAAAACCTTTAGGTCCATTCAATGCAACCGACGACGACCGAGCCGCATAACGCAATCCTGGTGGAGAAGACGCCACTCGAGACCTATGTGCCGCCGGCGAGGCCTTCGCTGATCGGTCTGTCGCGCACGGAGCTTGCCGATCGTCTCGGCGAGATCGGCGTCGCGCCGGCGCAACGCAAGATGCGCGTGCAGCAGCTCTGGCACTGGCTCTATTTCCGCGGCGCTCAAAGCTTCGACGACATGACCTCGATCTCGAAGGGCATTCGCGCCGAGCTCGCGCAGCATTTTACGGTCGACCGCCCCGAAGTCGTGGCCGAGCAGATCTCCAACGACGGCACCCGCAAATGGCTGCTGCGTCTGCCGAGCGGCGACAATGTCGAGCGCGCTCATGAAGTCGAGTGCGTCTATATTCCCGAGACCGATCGCGGCACGCTCTGCGTCTCCTCGCAGGTCGGCTGCACGCTGAACTGCTCCTTCTGCCACACCGGCACGCAGCGCCTGGTGCGCAATCTCACCGCCGGTGAGATCGTCGGACAGATCATGGTGGCGCGGGATCGGTTGAATGATTGGGCCGATCGCGAGGACGGCACGCGCCGCGTCACCAACATCGTGATGATGGGGATGGGCGAGCCGCTCTACAATTTCGACGCGGTGCGCGATGCGCTGCTGATCGTCGGCGACAATGAAGGCATCGGCATCTCCCGCCGCCGCATCACGCTGTCGACCTCGGGCGTGGTGCCGAACATCGTGCGCGCCGGCGAGGAGATCGGCGTCATGCTCGCGATCTCGCTGCACGCGGTACGCGACGAGCTGCGCAACGAGCTGGTGCCGCTCAACCGCAAATATCCGATCAAGGAATTGCTGCAGGCCTGCCGCGATTATCCCGGCGCCTCGAATGCGCGCCGCATCACCTTCGAATATGTGATGCTCAAGGGCGTCAACGATTCGCTCGACGATGCAAAATTGCTGGTGAAGATGCTCAAGGGCATTCACGCCAAGATCAACCTGATCCCATTCAATCCCTGGCCCGGCACCGCCTATGAATGTTCGGACTGGGACCAGATCGAGAAATTCTCCGAATACATTTTTAATGCCGGCTATTCCTCGCCGGTGCGCACGCCGCGCGGCCGCGACATCCTCGCCGCCTGCGGCCAGCTCAAGTCGGAGACCGAGAAGCTCAGCGCCAGGGAACGCCAGGCGCTGCGCGCTATGGCGATGACGGATTGAGGATGGCAACGTCCTCAATGCTCGTCATGGCCGGGCTTGACCCGGCCATCCACGTCGAGCGGCGAGCACGAAAGTCGTGGATGCCCGGGTCAAGCCCGGGCATGACGGTCGTGAGCGTCGCGACGCCATTGATCGGCAACCTGCTGATCCCATGTCCCTGATCGGCCGCCTCATCGTCATCTTCATCGGCTTCCTTGCCGCCTGTTTCGTCGGCGGCATGATCGTGGTCGTCGCGCTGCTGTTTCCGGAGTTCGCCGATCTCGGCGCCGGCCCCGTCGATCAGGGCACGATCGACATCCTGCTCGGCTTCGGCTTCATCTTCATCTCCGGCTTTGCGCTGGTGCCGGCGGCAGTGATCGTTGCCATCACCGAAGCCCTCTACATCCGCAGCGCGCTCGCCTATGCCGTTGGCGGCGGCCTCGTCGGGCTTGCCTGCTATCTCGGCCTCGTTCCCTTTCACTCCGACACGTTTCAGTTCGAAGGCATCGTGCGGCGCCATCTGGAGATCATGACCGGCGCGGGCATCGTCGCCGGCGTGGTCTACTGGCTGATTGCCGGCCGCAATGCCGGCGCCTGGCGCATCCCGCCGCCCCCGCGCCGGCCGCCTCCGCCGCTGCCGTCGAATTCGAGGCCGGACGCGCGGTAGGTTGCTTCGTCATTCCGGGATGGTCCGAAGGACCAGACCTCAGGTGCGCAACTGTGCACCGGGGAATCTCGAGATTCCGGGTTCGGCTCTGCGAGCCGCCCCGGAATGACCCTGGCAAGGGTTTCCATCGCCTCTCCACTCCGCTAAACCGCGCGCCATGAACCGGACTGGACTCTTCATCGCCCTGGCGCTGTGGCTCGTGATCGGCGTCGTTTTCGGCCTCTACCCCGAGCTCGATCTCAAGCTCGCGTCGCTGTTCTTCGACCCCGATACGAAGACCTTTCCGCTCAAGCTGAACGACTGGGCGGGCTTTGCGCGGGACGCCGCGATGTGGGTCGCCTGGGCCTTCGTGCTGCCCTCGCTTGTGGCGCTCGTGGTCAAGATGATCCGGCCCGACCGTCCCTTGATGGTGTCGGGACGCGCGATCGTGTTTCTGCTGGTCACGATCATCATGTCGGCCGGCATCCTCACCAACCTCACCTTCAAGACCTATTGGGGCCGCCCGCGCCCGGTGGTGGTGACGCAGTTTGCCGGCGACCAGCAGTTCGTGGCGTGGTGGGATCCGCGCGGCGATTGCGTGCGCAACTGCTCGTTCTTCTCGGGCGAGGGCGCGACCGCGTTCTGGACGCTGGCGCCGGCCGCGCTGGCGCCGCCGGCATGGCGGCCGCTCGCCTATGCCGGCGCGGTTGTGTTCGGCGCCGTCACCAGCGGGTTGCGGATGGCGTTTGGCGGCCATTTCTTCACCGATGTGGCGATCGCCGGCCTCGTCAGTTTCGTCGTGATCTGGTTTGCCTACGCGCTGATCTACCGCTGGCCACGGACCCGGTTCTCGGACGAGGCGGTCGATGCCGCCCTGACCCGGCTGAACATGCCCGCCTACCGGCTCCGCCGGCGCCTGTTCGGCGGCAAGACCGGTCCCGAACCCTCGGTTTAAGCCATTAAATGGGTGCCGAGCCCCGCGAAATTTGATATTCGCGCGGTCAACCCGTCCATGACATCAGCCCCTTGAGACCCGATTGGAAGCGCCATGACCACGATCCTGAAAAGCCTGCCCAAGGGTGAGAAAGTCGGCATCGCTTTTTCGGGCGGCCTCGACACCTCTGCGGCGCTACTCTGGATGAAGCAGAAGGGCGCGCGCTGCTACGCCTACACCGCCAATCTCGGCCAGCCCGACGAGGCCGACTACAACGAGATCCCGCGCAAGGCGATGGAGTTCGGTGCCGAGAAGGCCCGGCTCGTCGATTGCCGCACGCAGCTGGTCCATGAAGGTATCGCCGCGATCCAGTCGGGCGCCTTCCATATCTCGACCGGCGGCATCACCTATTTCAATACCACCCCGCTCGGCCGCGCTGTCACCGGCACGATGCTGGTCGCGGCGATGAAGGAAGACGGCGTCAACATCTGGGGCGACGGCTCGACCTTCAAGGGCAACGACATCGAGCGCTTCTACCGCTACGGCCTGCTCACCAATCCCGGCCTGAAGATCTACAAGCCCTGGCTCGACCAGCAGTTCATCGACGAGCTCGGCGGCCGCGCCGAGATGTCGGCATTCATGACCGCGCAGGGCTTTGCCTACAAGATGAGCGCCGAGAAGGCGTATTCGACCGACAGCAATCTGCTCGGCGCCACGCACGAAGCCAAGGACCTCGAGAGCCTCGACAGCGGCATCAAGATCGTCAACCCGATCATGGGCGTGCCGTTCTGGCGCGACGACTGCGCCGTCAAGGCCGAGAAAGTCGTGGTTCGTTTCGAGGAAGGCCAGCCAGTCGCGCTCAACGGCCAGACCTTCGCCGATCCCGTCGCGCTGTTCCTGGAAGCCAACGTCATCGGCGGCCGTCACGGCCTCGGCATGAGCGACCAGATCGAGAACCGCATCATCGAGGCCAAGAGCCGCGGCATCTATGAAGCGCCGGGCATGGCGCTGCTGCACATCGCCTATGAGCGCCTCGTCACCGGCATCCACAACGAGGACACCATCGAGCAGTACCGCATCAGCGGCATGCGTCTGGGACGCCTGCTCTATCAGGGCCGCTGGTTCGACTCGCAGGCGCTGATGCTGCGCGAGACTGCGCAGCGCTGGGTCGCGCGCGCCGTCACCGGCGAGGTGACGCTGGAGCTGCGCCGCGGCAACGATTATTCGATCCTCAACACCGAGAGCCCGAACCTCACCTATGCGCCGGAGCGGCTGAGCATGGAGAAGGTCGAGGACGCCGCGTTCTCGCCAGCCGACCGCATCGGCCAGCTGACCATGCGCAACCTCGACATCGCCGACACCCGGACCAAGCTGAAGCTCTACAGCGACACCGGCCTGCTCTCGGGCAGCGAAGGCTCGCAGATCTTCCGGCTCGAGAGCGACAAGGGTTGAGGCCTTTTGCCGCCCGATCGGGCGGTGCGCGACATAATGACGGTGTCATCCTCGGCCGTTAGGCTCCCCGCTTCCCCCTGAATGGGCATCGCGGAGCATCGAACATGGTCAAGGGATCGGCCGTCGCCTCTCTCATCGTCTTGCTTTGGACAACGTCACTGTCGGCACAGACGATCTATCCGATCGATCGTGCCGAGATCCTTGCCGGAGCCCAGTTCGACTTCAAGGTCGAATTCCCCGGGCCGGTCGATCCCGCCAGCTTGAAGGTCACGGTGAACGGCGCGGATTACGCGACCACGTTCGGCCGTTCGGCGACCTTCATCGAGCGCGAGGACGGCAAGGAGCAGTCGGCGCTGATCCTGCGCGACGTCACGCTGACCACGCCGGGTAGCATTGCCGTGGATGTGAGCGGCGGCACGCGCCAGCGCAGCGTCAAATGGACGGTCTACGACACGGGTCCGCGCAAGGCGAAGAACGTCATCCTGTTCATCGGTGACGGCATGTCGCCGGCGCATCGGGTCGCGGCCCGAATCCTGTCCAAGGGCATTTCGGAGGGCAAGAGCCGCGGCAAGCTCGCCATCGACGACATGCCTCACATGGCACTGGTGGCGACCGCGGGCTCGGACTCGATCATCACGGACTCCGCGAACTCGGCCAGCGCCTATGCGACCGGGCACAAGAGTGCCGTCAACGCCCTCGGCGTCTATGCGGACCGCACCGCAAGCCCGTTCGACGATCCCCGGGTCGAAACCATCACGAGCCTCGCCAGGAGGCGGCTCGGCATGGCGATCGGCATCGTCACCAACACCGAGATCGAGGACGCGACGCCGGCGGCGATGGTCGCGCATACGCGCCGGCGTGCGGCCTATGACGAGATCGTCGAGCAATTCTTCACGGCGAAGCCTGATGTTCTCATGGGCGGCGGCAGCGCGAATTTCCTGCCGAAATCCGCCGCCGGCTCCAAGCGCAAGGACGAGACCGACTACATCGCGAAGTTTCGTGACGCAGGCTATCAGGTCGCGACCACCGCGGCCGAGCTCAGCGCTTCTGCCGCAAAGCCGGAGGCGGGCAAGCTGCTTGGCCTGTTCGCCACCGGCAACATGGACGGCGTGCTTGACCGCAAGTTCCTCAAAGGTGGCGGCGTGAAGAAGTTTCCCGAGCAGCCTGACTTGACCGAGCAGGTGCAGGCGGCGCTGAGCATCCTCTCGAAAAACGAGGCCGGCTTCTTCCTGATGGTCGAATCCGGCATGATCGACAAATACGCGCATCTGCTCGACATGGAGCGGGCCGTCTACGACACGATCATGCTCGACAATGCTGTGCGCCAGACGCGCGAATGGGCGCGGGCGCGCGGCGACGACACCCTCATCTTGGTGCTGGCGGACCACAATCATCCCAACAGCCTCGTCGGCACGGTGAACGACGACATGGGCGCCACCCCCAACGTGCCACTGCGCGAGCGCGTCGGCGTCCACGAGCAGGCCGGATTTCCCAATTATCCGGCCCCGGATGCGGAGGGCTATCCGTCACGCGTCGATGTGAGCCGCCGGCTTGCCATCTTCTCGGCCAGCCTGCCGGATCATTACGAGACTTTCCGCCCGAAGCTCGACAATCCCAACGACCCGACCGTGAAGGGTGAAGACAATGCGACCTTCAAGGCCAACGACAAATACAAGGACGTCCCGGGCGTCGTGCTGCGCTTCGGCAATCTGCCGGCGCTGATCGGCGCCAGCGTGCATTCGGGCGAGGACGTCATCCTGACGGCGGCCGGGCCGGGCAGCGATCGCGTGCATGGCTCGATGGACAATACCGAAGTGTTTCGCGTCATCGCCGACGCGCTTGGGCTCGCTGCCGGGCGGTAGCTCGCCGCGCCAACAAAAAATGGCCGGGATCGCTCCCGGCCATTTGCGTTCGTGCTTTCGCCTCAGCGCGGCGGGGCCGCGCTGGCCTGGCCGCCGTTGAGCAGCGGGGTGATGCGGCGGACGGTGACGCGGCGGTTGATGCGGCTTGGGCCGTCCGTCTGCTCCTTCGGGTACTGCTTGCCGTAGCCCTGCGACTGCAGGTTCTCCGCCGGCACATTGAATTGCTGGGTCAGCAATTCGGCGGCGGCCTGCGCCCGGCGATCCGACAATGACAAATTGTCGACGTCGTTGCCGACCGCATCGGTGTGGCCCTCGATCAGGAACACCTCTTGCGGATTGGCCTGGATCGCCTGGTTGATGCCGTCGGCGATGACTTGCAGCCGCGCCGCCTGATCGGGCGGGATGGTCCACGATCCCGTCTCGAAAGTGATCGTGTTGACGTCAATGCTCGGCATCTGCATGCGAACATTGGGGCTGTAGCGGATCTCGTCGAGCGAGTAGCGTCGTGCGATCCGTTGCACCGGCGGTGCCCGCATCGTCTCGTAGATCACGTCCGGCGAGGCCTCCTCGGCGTCGACGATGTAGCGATCGTAGGGCATGTTGACCACCGGCGGCGGCACGTCGACATAGAAGCCGCCGACCGCCTGCGGATCGCGGTAGGTGTTGTCGATGATGACGAGCTCGCGTCCGCGCTGGTCCCTGCGGATTCGCCGCAGCATCTGACCGTCGGCCCCGACCACCGTAATCACCTCGCTGCCATCAGGACGGATCACGACCGTGCGGGTTTCGCCGCCGACCGTCTCGGTACGGATGTCGCGGGCGCCATAGCGGAAGCGATAGAGATCGTTGCCGCGGACATACTCCTGGCCACCGGGGTCGCGGATGATGATGCGGTCCGGCTCGGTGTAGACGGTGCGGCCGCCTTCGACGACCTCGCGTCGCTGGTTGCGGT
>NZ_PTFE01000010.1:0-117247 GCF_002936975.1 Bradyrhizobium sp. AC87j1 | reverse complement strand
GGAGGGTCGATCGCGCGCAGCGCGAGCGGGGTGGGGTGATCTCTCCGCTCGGGCACCGTCTGTCGCGGAGAGACTGTCACCCCGCCCCGTCTCATATTTCGCTGCGCTCAATATGAGCCGACCCTCCCCCTCCACGGGAGGGTAAGAGGCTCCTTGCAATCCCCAATCAGACGCGCTTGCTAATGGCCATGATCTCCGACGCGCCAGCCTTGCAACAATCCTCGGAACCCGCCGAAAGCGCTACCGCGCCCTCGCGCGCCGCGCGCTATGCGCGGCCGATGCTGGGGCTCCTGTTGCCGCTCGCGCTCGCGCTCGGCTGGGAGCTGGTGGTCTGGTTCGGCTGGTCCAACGGCCGGCTGGTGCCGCCGCCCTCGCGCGTCTTCGCCACCATTGCTGAGCTTGCCCGTTCTGGCGAGCTGGTCCGCCACATCGTAGCGACGCTGTGGCGCGTCTCGCTCGGCTTCGCGTTCGGCGTGGTCGCAGGCACGGTGCTCGGCGCCATCTCCGGCTACTGGTCGCTGGCGCGCCGGCTGCTCGATCCGACCGTGCAGGCCCTGCGCGCGATCCCGTCGCTGGCCTGGGTGCCGCTGTTCATTCTCTGGCTCGGCATCTTCGAGACCTCGAAGATCGCGCTGATCGCAGTCGGGGTGTTCTTTCCGGTCTATCTCGGCGTGATGGGCGCGATCCTCTCGGTGGATCGCAAGATCGTCGAGGTCGGCCGGACCTTTCGCCTCTCGGGCTTCGCCATGATCCGCCGCATCCTGCTGCCGGCGGTGCTGCCGGCCTATGTGGTTTCCCTGCGCGTCGGTCTCGGCCTCGGCTGGATGTTCGTGGTCGCGGCCGAGCTGATCGGCGCCTCCGAAGGCCTCGGCTATCTCCTGCTCGACGGCCAGCAGCTCGGCAAGCCCGCGCAGATCCTGGCCGCCATCGTGATCTTCGCCATCCTCGGCAAGCTCACGGACTGGTTGATCGAGGTCGCGGCCGCGCCTTTCCTGCGCTGGCAGGATGCCTTCGGGCGCGCGAAGGGAGCTTGAGGCAATGCTGGCGCTCGACCGGGTCAGCAAGACCTATCCCAACGGCGTACAGGCGCTTTCGCGCTTCTCCGCCGAAATCAAGCTGGGCGAGATCATCGCCATCATCGGCGGCTCCGGCTGTGGCAAGTCCACGCTGCTGCGCGCCATCGCCGGGCTCGATCGCGCCAGCGCTGGCACGGTGACGCTCGACCATGAGGCGATCGTCTCGCCGCATGCCAAGATCGGCATCATCTTCCAGGAGCCGCGGCTGCTGCCCTGGCTCAGCGTCGCCGACAATATCGGTTTTGGACTCGCCGATCTGCCCGCGGCCGAGCGCCGCGAGAAGGTCGCGCGTGCGCTCGAACGCGTCGGGCTGGCGGAAAAGGCGCAGGCCTGGCCGCGCGAGCTCTCCGGCGGACAGGCGCAGCGGGTTGCGATCGCACGCGCGCTGGTGCCGCAGCCGGAGGTGCTGCTGCTGGACGAGCCGTTCTCCGCGCTCGATGCCTTCACCCGCAGGGATCTCCAGGATCATCTGCTCGACCTCTGGGCGGACACGCGGCCGACCCTCATCCTCGTCACACACGACGTCGACGAGGCCGTGGTGCTGGCCGACCGCGTGCTGGTGATGCGGCCGCGGCCGGGCCGGTTGTTCGACCAGATCGAGATCAATCTCGGACGGCCGCGCGACCGCAATTCGCCGTTGTTCGAGAATTTCAAGCGAAGTGTGCTGGCGTCACTCGACCGTTCGCTTGACCGCAACGTGCCCGACCGTGACGCAACCCAGGGTCCCGGTCAGGCCATGTGGTGGTGACAATTTCGCTCTGAACCGGTACATCGAGGGGCAATTTTCCGGGAGAGAACGAAAATGGACGCTGCAGAGCTGCGCCAGATGCAGGCTCCGATCAAGGAGCGCTACAAGACCGATCCCAAGACCGCACTGATCACGCTGAAGGCCAAGGGCTCCACCGACAGCGAAGGCATCGCCTGCAAGGTCGAGACCGGCCGCGCCATCGCGCTTGCCGGCCTTCATCCGGCGACCGGCGGTTCCGGCCTCGAGCTTTGCTCCGGGGACATGTTGCTTGAGGCGCTTGTCGCCTGTGCCGGCGTCACCCTGAAATCGGTCGCGACTGCGATCGAGGTGCCGCTCAAGACCGGCAACGTCTATGCCGAGGGCGATCTCGATTTCCGCGGCACGCTCGGCGTCGACAAGGAGACCCCGGTCGGCTTCGCCGAGATCCGTCTGCGCTTCGAGGTCGACACATCAGCGCCGCAGGACAAGCTCGATCTCCTGCTCAAGCTGACCGAGCGCTATTGCGTGGTCTATCAGACCATCAAGAACGGCCCGAAGGTGTCGGTGTCGATGCAGCGGATATGAGTCTCTTACCCTCCCCTGGAGGGGGAGGGTCGATCGCGCATAGCGCGAGCGGGGTGGCGTGATCTCTCCACTCGGGCACCGTCGCCGTTGAGAGACTGTCACCCCGCCCCGTCGCATATTTCGCTGCGCTCAATATGAGCCGACCCTCCCCCTCCAGGGGAGGGTAAGAAGCCAAAAATGTCCCCCGATCTCCACTTCTTCCTCTTCCTTCTCCTGCGCATGGCGATCGCGGCGGCGTTCGTCGTGACGGCCTCGATCATCACCGAGCGCGCGGGTCCGGTGATCGGCGCGCTGGTCGCGACCCTGCCGATCTCGGCCGGTCCCTCCTACGTCTTCCTCGCACTCGACCACGATGCCGCCTTCATCGCGCAGGGTTCGCTGGCGAGCCTGCCGATCAATGCGGCGACGATCTTCATGTGCGTCATTTATGTCGTGTTGGCGCAGCGGCACAGTCTCGCGGTGAGTTGTGGAAGTGCGGTCGCCGTCTGGATCGTGCTGGCCTCGATCATCCGCCAGTTCGACTGGTCGCTCACCGCCGGGCTCGCCGCCAATCTGATCGCCTTCGGCATCTGCATTCCGCTCCTGGCGGGCTATCGCCATGTGAAGATGCCGCTGGTCACGCGCCGCTGGTACGACGTGCCGATGCGGGCTGCACTGGTCGCGACCCTGGTCGCCATCGTGGTCTCGACCTCGGGCTGGGTAGGCCCCCGCATCAGCGGCATCATCGCGCTGTATCCCGTGGTGTTCTCCAGCATCATGGTGATCCTGCATCCGCGCATCGGCGGCCCGCCGACCGCAGCCGTGCTCGCCAACTCCGCCTGGGGCCTGCTCGGATTCGGCACGGCGATTGCCGTCCTGCACGTTGCGGTGGTGTCGTTCGGCTCGGCCGTCGGTCTGTGTCTTGCGCTCGGCACCTGCATCGCCTGGAATCTGACGCTGTGGGGAATCGGCCGGCATAGGATGCACAAGGCGCGGCAAGGGCCGTGAGACTACGGACACGCGCGACATCGCGTCGCGAAAGGACATGTCGGAGACCGCATCTCATGCCGACAGGCAACGCAGCATCTTCCCAAGCCATTGAATGAGAAATGTCATTTCAAGTCGCAGGGGGCGCGGATGGCGGCTCTCGACGCCCGCCGGATCGTTCCCGGCCCTGCTGGTTTCCGACATTTCTATTAGAACTTTGTTCGAGCTTTTCCCGTACGAAGTATCGCGTATTTCGAGATGGAGATTGTTTGATGTTCGGTCGCAAGTCCCACAGCGATGCACAAGGGCGGCTCGACGCCATAGGCCGTTCGCAGGCTATGATCGAATTCAATCTCGATGGCTCGATCATCACGGCCAACCAGAATTTTCTCGACGCCCTCGGCTATCGGCTTGACGAGATTCAGGGCAAGCATCACTCCATGTTCGTGCCGGGCGACCAGCGCGATACCGCCGAGTACAAGGCGTTCTGGGCTGCATTGAACCGTGGCGAGTATCAAGCGCGCGAGTTCAAGCGGATCGCGAAGGGTGGCCGCGAGGTTTGGATCGAAGCATCCTACAATCCGGTGCTCGACGGCAACGGCAAGACGGTGATGGTCGCCAAGATCGCGACCGACATCACCGCGAAGAAGATCCGGAGCATGACGGATGCGTCGAAGATCGCCGCCATCAGCCGCGCCCAGGCCGTCATCGAATTCAAGCTCGACGGCACCATCGTCACCGCCAACGAGAATTTCTGCAAGACGCTCGGCTATTCGCTGGCCGAGATCGAGGGCAAGCATCACAGCCTGTTCATGCCGCAGGCCGACCGCGACGGCGCGGCCTATCGCGAGTTCTGGGCTGCGCTCAACCGGGGTGAATACCAGGCCGGCGAGTTCAAGCGCATCGGCAAGGGCGGCCGCGAAGTGTGGATTCTCGCCTCCTACAACCCGCTGCTCGACGAGAACGGCAAACCTTACGGCGTCGTCAAGTTCGCAACCGACGTCACCGCGGAGAAGCTGAAGAACGCCGATCTCGCCGGTCAGATATCGGCGATCGACAAGGCCCAGGCCGTGATCGAGTTCAACATGGACGGCACGATCATCGCCGCCAACGCCAACTTCCTCGGCGCACTCGGCTACTCGCTGGCCGAGATCAAGGGCAAGCACCACAGCATGTTCGTCGAGCCCGCGGAGCGCGACGGCGCGGCTTATCGCGAGTTCTGGGCCGCGCTCAACCGCGGTCAGTACCAGGCGGCCGAATACAAGCGCATCGGCAAGGGCGGCAAGGAGGTCTACATCCAGGCCTCCTATAACCCGATCCTCGATCTCAACGGCAAGCCGTTCAAGGTCGTGAAATACGCCACCGACACCACGCGGCAAGTGCTGGTCCGCATGGGCAACGAGCGCGTGCGCGGCATGATGGAATCGGTCGCCGCCGGCTCGGAGGAACTGAACGCTTCGGTGCGGGAGATCTCCGAGGCGATGACCAAGTCCCGCGAGACCGCGATGAGCGCGGTGGAGCAGGTCGCCTCAGCCGACGCTCAGGCTCAGCGCCTCACCGAGGCAGCGCAGTCGATGAGCGGCATCGTCGAGATGATCAACAGCATCACCGGCCAGATCAACCTCCTGGCGCTGAACGCCACGATCGAATCCGCACGGGCCGGCGAAGCCGGCCGCGGCTTTGCGGTGGTTGCCTCCGAAGTGAAGAGTCTCGCCAATCAGGCCAAGCAGGCCACCGACAAGATCGGCCAGGAGATCGGCAGCCTCAACGGCATCTCCGGCGACGTCGTCAGCGCGCTCGGCTCGATCAAGCAGGCGATCAACAATGTCAGCGAATACGTGACATCGACCGCCGCTGCCGTCGAGGAGCAGAGCACGGTGACGAACGAGATGTCGACCAGCATGCAGCGCGCCGCCGCGGAGGCGGCAGCGATCGCGGCGAGGGCGTAGCCAGGCGCACAGTCATTCCGGGGCGCCTCGAAGAGGCGAACCCGGAATCTCGAGATTCCGGGTCTGGTCCTTCGGACCATCCCGGAATGACGGTCTGATCTATGCCTTCGGCAGCTTGGCCTTCAGCGCATACAACGCATCGAGCGCCTCGCGTGGCGACATCTCGTCGGGGTGCAGCGCCTTCACGGCGTCCATCAGCAATTCGGCTTCGCTCGGCGGAGCAGCTTCCGCTGCCGCGCGTGAGGGCACGGCGAATAACGGAAGATCGTCCACCAGCGCCCGTGCGGTCTGGCCGCGGTCCTGCGCCTCCAGCTTGGAGAGCACCGACTTCGCGCGCGTGATCACCGCCGGGGGCAGGCCGGCGAGCTTGGCGACCTGGATGCCGTAGGAGCGGTCGGCCGAGCCCGGCAGCACCTCGTGCAGGAACACGACATTGCCCTGCCACTCCTTCACCCGCACCGTGGCGTTGAACATCCGCGGCAGCTTTGCCGAGAGCGCGGTCAGTTCATGATAATGCGTGGCGAATAGCGTGCGGCAGCGATTGCTTTCGTGCAGATGCTCGATCGCAGCCCAGGCGATCGAGAGACCGTCGAAGGTCGCGGTGCCGCGGCCGATCTCGTCGAGGATCACGAGTGAGCGCTCGCCGGCCTGGTTTAGGATCGCCGCGGTCTCGACCATTTCGACCATGAAGGTGGAGCGACCGCGGGCGAGATCGTCGGCGGCGCCGACGCGCGAGAACAGCCGGTCGATGATGCCGATCCGCGCGCGCGTGGCCGGCACGAAGCTGCCGATCTGGGCAAGAAGGGCAATCAGCGCGTTCTGACGCAGGAAGGTCGATTTACCGGCCATGTTGGGACCGGTGAGCAGCCAGAGCTGGCCGGATTTTTGCGCAGGGCTTGGTGAGAGGTCGCAGGCATTGGCGATGAACGGCTCGCCATTGCGCTTCAGAGCCTGCTCCACCACCGGATGGCGGCCGGCCTCGATCGCAAAGCCGAGCGAGTCGTCCACATCCGGCCGCACATAATTATCGTCGACGGCGAGCTTTGCGAGTGATGTCGCAACGTCGAGCAAGGCGAAGGCGTGGGCGGCGGCGCGCAGATCGTCGCTGATCGCCATGGCCTTGGCTGACAGCCGCTCGAAAATCTCGAGCTCTAGGCCGAGCGCGCGATCGCCGGCATTGGCGATCTTGGCTTCGATCTCGCCCAACTCGGAGGTGGTGAAGCGCACCTGCCCCGCCAGCGTCTGGCGATGAATGAAAGTCGCGTTCAGCGGCGCCGACATCAGCTTGTCGCCGTGCTGCGCGGTCACCTCGACGAAATAGCCGAGCACGTTGTTGTGCCGGATCTTCAGGCCTTTCACGGATGTCGTGTCGGCGTAGCGCGCCTGCATCGAGGCCACAACGAGACGCGAGGCATCGCGCAGGTTTCGGGCTTCGTCGAGCGCGGGCTCATAGCCCTGTCGAACGAAGCCGCCATCGCGCTTGATCAGCGGCAGCTGCTCGTCGAGCGCGCTGGCGAATTCGGCCGCGAGCTCGCGCGAGGGCCTCTGCAACGCCGCCATCACCACCGCGATCTCCTGCGGCGGCTGATCTAGCTCGGAAAGCCGCGCCAGCACCTGGTCGGCGGCGACGATGCCGTCGCGGATGCCTGCGAGGTCGCGCGGGCCGCCGCGGCCGACCGAGAGACGCGCCAGCGCGCGCGACATGTCGGGCGCGCCGCGCAAAATGCTGCGGATGTCTTCGCGCGCGGCGGAATCGGCGACGAAGACGCTGACCGCATCGAGCCGGCGCGCGATCGCCGGCGCATCCGTCAGCGGCGCGGCCAGGCGTTGGGCAAGCAGGCGCGAGCCCGCCGAGGTCACCGTGCAGTCGATCGCATCGAGCAGCGAGCCGCGGCGTTCGCCCGCGAGCGTCCGGGTCAGCTCGAGATTGGCGCGCGTGGCTGGATCGATCGCCATCGTCGCGCCCGAGGCCTCGCGCGCGGGCGGCGACAGCGGCGGATGCTTGCCGACCTGGGTGCGGTCGACATAAGTGACGGCTGCTGCTGCTGCTGTGGCCTCCAGCCGCGTCAGCTGCGCCAGCCCGTCCATGGTCGCGACGGCAAAGTAATCGCACAGCCGCTTCTCGGCGGTGGCGCCGTCGAAGACGTCGCGGGTCAGCGGGGTCACGGCCGGCAGCTCGCGCAAGGTCTGTCCGAGCTCGCTGTCGTTATAGAGCGCGTCGGTGACGATCGCCTCGTTCGGGTTGATGCGCGCCAGCGTTGCGGCGAGCTCGCCGCCCGAACATTCCATCACGGTGAACTCGGCGGTCGAGATGTCGATCCAGGCGAGGCCGAAGCGGTCGCCGCCGGCAGAGGAGCGGGCGCGCGCGATTGCGAGCAGATAGTTATTCGCGCGCGCATCGAGCAGCGTGTCCTCGGTCAGCGTGCCCGGCGTGACCAGCCGCACCACGCCGCGGCGCACCACGCTCTTGTTGCCGCGCGCCTTGGCGGCGGCGGGATCCTCGGTCTGCTCGCAGACCGCGACGCGGTGCCCGGCCGATATCAGGCGGTGCAGATAGTCCTCGGAGCGCTCGACCGGCACGCCGCACATCGGGATGTCGGCGCCCTGGTGCTTGCCGCGCTTGGTCAGCACGATGCCGAGCGTCCTGGAGGCGATCTCGGCGTCCTCGAAGAACAATTCGTAGAAATCGCCCATCCGGTAGAACAGCAGCAGGCCCTGGTGCGCCGCCTTGATCTCCAGGTACTGTTCCATCATCGGCGTGACGCGCGCGATGGCTTCCGCTGGCGAGGCGGGCGCTTCGTCGGGAGGAGGTACGGGTATCGGCTGTTGCATGGTCATGGGCGGCGCAACCTACAAAATTTCGCCTCCTGCTCCTATCGCTTTGGCCGGGAAGGGGAGGTTTTCCACGTTGTCCGCATTGCGGCATGCGTGGCCGGCGTGTGGCCCCCTCGGAACACGCGTGTATCGGTCGATTGACCTGCTGCGGGCGCCCTCCTAAAACTCCGCCGTCATTGAAGAATTTGGGCCGAACCGCGGCATTCAGGGAGAACAACGATGCGTGATGTCTTTATCTGCGATGCCGTGCGGACCCCGATCGGCCGCTTCGGCGGCTCGCTCGCCAAGGTGCGCGCCGACGATCTCGCCGCAGCCCCGATCAAGGCACTGATGACCAAGCATCCTAATCTCGACTGGGCGCAGGTGGACGAAGTCTTCTTCGGCTGTGCCAACCAGGCCGGCGAGGACAACCGCAACGTCGCCCGCATGGCGCTCCTGCTCGCAGGTCTGCCGGATTCGGTTCCCGGCCAGACGCTCAACCGGCTCTGCGCCTCGGGCCTCGATGCGGTCGGTGCGGCCGGCCGCGCCATCCGCTCCGGCGAGATCGAGCTTGCCATTGCCGGCGGCGTCGAATCCATGACCCGCGCGCCCTTCGTGATGGGCAAGGCGCAAGAGGCCTTCTCGCGCTCGGCCGAGATTTTCGACACCACCATCGGCTGGCGCTTCATCAATCCGCTACTGAAGGCGCAGTACGGCGTCGACGCCATGCCGGAGACCGGCGAGAACGTCGCCGAGGAATTCCAGGTCTCGCGCGCCGACCAGGACGCTTTCGCCATCCGCTCGCAGCAGCGCGCGGGCGCAGCGATCGCGGCCGGCTATTTTGCGGAAGAAATCATCCCGATCACCATTCCCGGCGGCAAGGCGGGTTCCATCACCGTCGACAAGGACGAGCATCCGCGTCCCGAGACCACGCTCGAAGGTTTGGCAAAACTGAAGCCGATCGTACGCAATCCCGGCACGGTGACCGCCGGCAATGCTTCCGGCGTCAATGACGGCGCCGCCGCGATGATCCTGGCGTCGGAAGCTGCGGTGAAGAAGCATGGCCTGACGCCGCGCGCGCGCATCCTCGGCCTTGCCTCGGCCGGCGTGCCGCCGCGCATCATGGGCATCGGTCCCGTGCCCGCGACCCGCAAGCTGATGGAGCGGCTCGGCAAGAAGATCAGCGATTTCGACCTGATCGAGCTCAACGAGGCCTTCGCCTCGCAAGGCATCGCCTGCATGCGCCAGCTCGGCGTCGCCGACGATGCGGATTTCGTCAATCCGCATGGCGGCGCCATCGCGCTCGGCCATCCCCTCGGCATGAGCGGCGCGCGCCTCGCGCTCACCGCCGTCCACGGCATGGAGAAGCGCGGCGGCAAGCTCGCGCTCGCCACCATGTGCGTCGGCGTCGGCCAGGGCGTCGCGGTCGCGATCGAGAGGCTGAACTGACGGTCCACGCAGTGAACCGTCATCCCGGAGCCGCTCGTTAGAGCGGAATCCGGGATCTCGAGGTTCCGGGTTCAGCCCTGTCGGGCTGCCCCGGAATGACGGACGATCGGGAGGCGGGCATGATCATCGAGCGCGAGCAGGACGTCACGGCCGCGGCACTGGCGGTGATGGAGCGGACTTCCGATCCGCGCATGCGCCAGATCATGATCTCCCTGGTCAAGCATTTGCACGGCTTCGTGCGCGACGTCCGCCTGACCGAGAAGGAGTTTCGCGATGCCACCGCTGTCATCGCCGAGCTCGGCAAGCTGACCACCGACACGCACAACGAAGTGGTGCTGATGGCGGGCTCGCTCGGCGTGTCGCCGCTGGTGTGCCTGCTCAACAACGGCGATCAGGGCAATACCGAAACCGATCAGTCGCTGCTCGGGCCATTCTGGCGGTTGAACTCGCCGCGGGTCGAGAATGGCGGATCGATCGTCCGCTCCGAGACACCGGGCGCGCCGCTGTTCGTGAACGGCCGCGTCGTGGACAAGGACGGTCGTCCGGTCGTCGGCGCCGAGGTCGATGTCTGGCACGCCTCTCCGGTCGGCCTCTACGAGAACCAGGATCCTGACCAGGCCGACATGAACCTGCGTGGCAAGTTCACGACCGACCAGGATGGGCGCTTCTCCTTCCGTTCGGTGATGATGGTGGGCTATCCCATTCCGACGGGCGGCGTGGTCGGCCGCCTGCTGGAGGCGCAGAGCCGCCATCCCTATCGCCCCGCGCATTTGCATGCCCTGATCTTCAAGCCGGGCTTCAAGGTCCTGATCTCGCAGGTCTACGATCCCAACGATCCCCATATCGACAGCGACGTGCAGTTCGGCGTGACGCAGGCGCTGATCGGCAAGTTCCTGCGTCATGACGCGCCACATCCGACCGAACGCGATGTTGCGACGCCCTGGTATTCGCTCGACCATGTCTACCGGCTCGAAGTCGGGGAAGCCGTACTGCCGCGTCCGCCGATCAAATAGGGCTCAAACCCGCTTCCCCCAATTAGTTATATCCTATAATGATTGGCGGAAGCGTTGTCCGGCCGGACCACAATGGCCGGGGAGGAGTTCGCCCATGACATTCATCTATCCCACTGACAGCAACAAGGCGCATCCGCTGCCGCTGTCGCCCGACTACAAGAGCTCGATCAAGCGCGCGCCGAACAAGCCCTTGATCCCGATGCGGCACACCCTGTCGGAGCTGACCGGTCCGGTCTACGGCCACGAAACCGTGCGGGAGGGCGATGCCGACCTCACCACCCAGCATACCGGCGAGCCGATCGGCGAACGCATCATCGTGCACGGCCATGTGCGCGACGAGAATGGCCGCGGCGTGCCGAATTCATTGGTCGAGATCTGGCAGGCCAATTCCTGCGGTCGCTATGTCCATGTCCGCGACCAGCATCCGGCGCCGCTCGATCCGAACTTCACCGGTGCCGGCCGTACCGTGAGCGATGCCGCCGGCTACTATCGTTTCGTCACCATCAAGCCCGGCGCCTATCCCTGGGGCAATCACCACAATGCCTGGCGTCCGGCACACATCCATCTGTCGGTGTTCGGCCATTCCTTCGTCACGCGCCTCGTGACGCAGATGTATTTTCCGAACGATCCGCTGTTCCCGTTCGATCCGATCTTCAACTCGGTGCCGGACGAGAAGGCGCGAGCGCGGATGGTCTCCTCGTTCGATCTCGAGAACACCCAGCCCGAATGGGCGCTGTGCTACCGCTTTGACGTCGTGCTGCGCGGCAAGAACGCCACCCCCATGGAGAATCACTAAGTGCAGGATTCTGTGACGCCCGACGGGATCACCCCATCGCAGACGGTCGGCCCGTTCTTCAAATATGGCCTGACGCCGAACGGCGAATACGCATGGAACGACGCGTTCACCAACTCGACGCTCACGCCAGACGTCACCGGCGAGCGCATCCGCATCGAGGGGCGTGTGTTCGACGGTGACGGTGTTGCCGTGCCGGATTGCATGCTGGAGATCTGGCAGGCGGACGCGCAGGGTCGCTTTGCCGACCCGCAGGACAAGCGTGCGCTGCCGAATGCGAGCTTCCGCGGCTTTGCCCGTTGCGGCACCGACAAGGACGGCAATTACGCGTTCGAGACCATCAAGCCGGGCACGGTGCCGGATCCCGATGGCAAGCCGCAGGCGCCGCACATCCTCCTTGCGGTGTTCGGCCGCGGCATGCTGCGGCATCTCTACACCCGGATCTATTTCGGCGACGAGGCCGGCAACGCCGCCGACCCCGTGCTGGCGCTGGTGCCCACCGAGCGCCGCGCCACGCTGACTGCGGTGCGCGAAGCCGGCAAGCCGGCCTACCGGCTCGACCTGCGGCTCCAGGGCGACAACGAGACGGTGTTCTTCGACGTGTGAGACAATGCGTGCCGGAGGCTTGGTCGCCGGCACGCATGTCTCATCTGGCGCATCGAAGCCGAGGCTGCCTCCGGCCGAAACGATTCTCCCGCACGTGTGTGCGTCAGCCTCGCTGACTCAAATACCGACGACTTAACGTCAAATTCCCGTAGTTAGACGGGGTTCGCGCGATACAATTTCGGCGCGAAGCAATCCCGTATTTACCGTATTCGTCTAGGGTGGCTGCAGTTTTGACACCGCCCTGGATTGTTTTCATGAAATTTCGTCTGTCGTTGTCATCTGCGATCATTGCGTTCGGCATCGTTCTCGCCATCGGTTTTGCCGCCGTGGTTTCGACCAGCCTCTACGCCTTGAAAGAGCTCAAGGTCGGCGGTCCGCTCTACTCCGACATCAAGCTCGGCAACGACCTCATCGCGGACATTCTGCCGCCGCCGGAATATGTCATCGAGGCCTATCTCGAGGCGACCCTGGCCATGCGCGAGCCGGACCAGCTGGCGGCCCACGGCGAACGTCTGGCCCAGCTCCGCAAGGACTACGACGAGCGCAAGGCGTTCTGGGTCACCTCCAGCCTCTCGGCCGACCTGAAAACGGCGCTGGTGTCCAAGTCCGACGCCGAGGTGCAGAAGTTCTGGAAGGCGTCCGACCAGCTCCTGCCGGCCCTCAAGGCCAAGGACGCCGCTGCGTCCGAGCGCATCTATGCGCAGGTGAAGGACGCCTACACCGCGCATCGCGCCGTGATCGACAGCATCGTCGAGAACGCCAACAAGCAGAATGCCGCCATGGAAAAGCTGGCCGCGGACCGTGACAGCTCGATGCTTTATATCCTCCTCGGCGTCTCCGCCGCTGTCCTGGCTCTCGTTGCCGCGGGCCTGCTCGGCGTTGCCCTCGGCGTGGTGCGCCCGATCGTGCGCATGACGGGCACGATGCAGAAGCTTGCGACCGGCGATCTCGCCGCCGACATTCCTTTCGCTGACCGTAAGGACGAGGTCGGCTCGATGGCGGGGGCGCTTGTGGTATTCAAGCAGGCGGCGGTCGAGAATTCCCGCCTGCGCGAGGAGCAGTTGCGGCAGGAGCACGAGGCGGCGCTCGCCAAGCGCTCCGCCCTGCACCAGATGGCCGAAACCGTCGAGCGCGAGACCGGCCGGTCGGTCGACACCGCCGGCGCAGCGACGCAAGGCGTGGAGCGGGCGGCGTCCAGCCTGTCGGAGATCGCGAGGTCGCTCTCCGCGCAATCGCAGGCGGTCGCGGCGGCCTCCACCCAGGCCCTGAGCAGTTCGCAGACCGTCTCGGCCGCGGCTGAAGAGCTGAGCGCCTCGATCCGCGAGATCGCAAGCCAGGTCGTGCGGACCAGCACCGTCACAAAATCGGCTGTCGCCGGCCGCGAGCAGGCGCGTTCGACCATCCAGGCACTGGCCGGATCGGTGAAGAAGATCGCCGAGGTCTCCGACCTCATCGGCGGCATCGCCGGCCAGACCAACCTCCTGGCGCTCAACGCCACGATCGAGGCCGCCCGTGCCGGCGAGGCCGGCCGCGGCTTCGCCGTGGTCGCCGCCGAAGTGAAGTCCCTGTCCGACCAGACCGCCAAATCCACCGAGGAGATCACGCGGCTGATCACCGAGATTCAGGCCTCGACGCAGGCCGCGGTCGATGCCGTCGAGACGATGGGAGGGCACATCGTCGAGATCGACGGCGTGGCGACCTCGGTTGCCGCCGCGATGGAAGAGCAGGACGCCGCGACGCGGGAGATCACGCGGTCGATTTCCGAATCGGCTTCAGCGGCGAAGGAGGTCTCGGCCAAGATCGGCAATGTCAGCCGCGACGCCGCTTCCGTGGACAAGCGCGCCGCCGAGGTCAGGCAGGCGATCGCCGGCATGGCGGCCAATCTCGAACAGCTTCGGTCGGTCGTGGTGCGGACCGTGCGCGACTCGACCGAGGCGGCTTGAGCGCGGCGTCGGTTCGGCCGCTGGTGCGTGGGGCTATGATCGTGCAGTATGGCGCGGGACAGGGGCATCGTGAATTTCATGACACCTCCACAACTGCCTGATGTCGTTGAGCCCGCCCGACTGACGGCGGCACTGCGCAGAGGCGGCGTGCTGGACGCCGGCGCGGTCCGCGAGGTGAAGGTGCTGCATCAGCGCGACACCGTCGTGTCACACATCGTCCGCCTCGGTCTGCGCTATGTCGGCGAATCCGGCGGCGCGCCGCAGACACTGATCCTGAAGACCGCGAATTCCGACTTCGCCGAGAAGCTTGCCAATGGCGGCCGGCACGAGGTCGAATACTACACGCGACTGACGCCAAGCATGCCGCAGGGCTTGGTGCCCCGCTGCTTCGACGGACATTTCGACGAGGGCAACGTCACCTGGCATCTCCTGCTCGAGGACCTCACAGACAGCCACGACATCGCGGCGGCCTGGCCGCTGCCGCCGTCGCGTGAACAGACGATCGCTATCGTCACTTCGCTCGCACACTGGCATGCGGCCTGGTGGGACCATCCGAGCCTCGGCGACACCGTCGGCACCTGGGCGAGCCCTGAGGACAGTGCGGAGCGCATGGAGACCTTCGCGGGCCATTACGACCGCTTTGCCGATTTTCTCGGTGATCGCCTCAGCGAGGAGCGGCGTACCCTCTATCGCCGCCTCATCGATCAGTCGGACCGGCTGTCCCAGCGTTACCACTCACGCCGTCACCTCAGCATCACCCACGGCGATGCCCATGTCTGGAATTTCCTGCTGCCGCGCGCCGGCGTTGCCGATACCGTGCGCATCTTCGATTTCGACCTGTGGAGCATCAACGTTCCAGCCCACGACCTCGCCTACATGATGGCAATGCATTGGTATCCGGAACGCCGGCAGGCGCTCGAACGCTCGCTGCTCAATCTCTACCATGACACGTTGATCGAAAGCGGCATCACCGGCTACACGCGCGGTGCGCTCGATCGCGACTACCGCTGGGCGGTGCTCTGGCAGATCACGAGGCCGGTCTGGCAGTGGAGCATCAACATCCCGCCGGTGATCTGGTGGAATAATCTGGAGCGGATATTTGCGGCCGTGGATGATCTGGGCTGCGAGGAGTTGTTGTAGGGGACGCGCCACAATTTCGGTGTCGTCCCTCCGAACGCAGGGACCGATAACCACAGGGAGAGGTTATGGCGCGAGACTGGTAACTCCGAGTCTTCACCAAACCACTGCCGGTGATTATGGATCCCGGATCTGCGCTTCGCTCCGCTGCGCTTGTCCGGGACGACAGTGGAGATTGGTGGTCGACCGCGTCCTACTCCATCACCGCATGCTCCGGTCCCGCCGCCTGCTTGCGCAGCGTGGCCTTGGTCGAGCCGATCAGCAAGGCGAGCGGGATGGTGCAGAGGATGAAGCACATCACCAGCTGATAGTCGTAGGCGAAGGCGATGATCTGCGCCTGCACGCTGACCATCCTGTCGGCCATGGCGCGGCCGGCGTCGGTAGACAGGTTGATCAGGCCCCTGACGTCGGGCATCTGCAGTGCATGGTTGAACGGGTTGATGTGCTCGGACAGGATCGCATAGGTCCGCCGCGTCCCCTGCGTCAATTGGGCAATGACGACGGAAATGCCGACCGAGCTCGCGACGTTGCGCATCAGGGTCAGCATCGCGGTGCCGTCAGTGCGGAGATCGTTCGACAGCGTCAGGAACGCCACGGTCGAGAGCGGCACGAAGACCAGGCCGAAGCCGAAGCCTTGGATGACGCTGACGGTGACGATCTCCGGCACCTGGGTCAAATCGGTCCAGCCGGTCATCTGGAACAGCGAGGCCGCGGTCAGCGTCAGGCCGGCGATGATCAGCGTGCGCGCCTCGAAATAACGCATCATGCGGCCGACCAGCATCATGGCGAAGAAGGTGCCGAAGCCGCGGCTCGCCAGCAAGAGGCCGGCGGTGATGATGGGATAGCCGATCACGTTCTGCATATAGGGTGAGGCCAGCGCCATGGTCGAGAACAGCACGAGCCCCATCACGATCATGAACACGCAGCCGGTGACGAAGTTGCGGTCCCGAAACAGCGCGAAGCGGATGAACGGGGTCGAGGTCGTGAAGGAGTGCGCGAGGAAGAAGTAGAAGGCGACGGCCGAGACGATGAACTCCGCGAGGATCTCATTGGATTCCAGCCAGCCCAATTGCTCGCCACGGTCGAGGGCGAGCTGAAGCGAGCCGATCGCGACCGCCAGCGCAGCGAAGCCGAACCAGTCGAATTTGAGGCTGAGATTCTTGTCGGTCTCGTCCATGAAGACGATCAGCCCGAGCACGGTGATGAAGCCGAACGGCAGGTTGACGAAGAACACCCAGTGCCAGGAATAGGTCTCGGTCAGCCAGGCCCCCAGCGAGGGCCCCATGATGGGGCCCATCATCACGCCCATGCCCCAGATCGACATCGCCTTGGCGCGCTCCTGGAGCGTGTAATAGTCGAGCATCACCGATTGCGACAGCGGCACCAGGGCCGCGCCGAACACGCCCTGCAGCAGGCGGAACAGCACCATCTGGTTGATGTCCTGGGCCAGGCCGCACAGCACCGAGGCCATCGTGAAGCCGGCCGAGCAGATGATGAAGATGCGCTTTCGGCCGAAGCGGTTGGCGATCCAGCCGACCGGCGCCGTCATGATCGCGGCGGCGACGATGTAGGAGGTCAGCACCCAGTTGATCTGGTCCTGTGAGGCCGACAGCGTGCCCTGCATGTAGGGCAGGGCGACGTTAGCGATGGTGGTGTCCAGCGCCTGCATGATGGTCGCGGTCATGGCGCAGATCGTCACCATGTTCCGGCGCAGGCCGGGGACCATCAGGCTGGCATTGGGACCGGACATCAGATCAGTCCTTGCGTTCAGTCTTTATCCTGGCTCGCTGTCGCCGACAGGCCAAGCAGGCCGGCGAGCGAGCGCTGATGACCGGTGTCGATGGTGGCGTAGACGCTCATGCCAGCCTTCAGCTTCCGCACATATTTGTCGGTCTCGTCGAAATAGATGCGGATCGGCACGCGCTGCACCACCTTGACGAAATTGCCGGTGGCATTCTGCGGCGGCAGGATCGCGAATTGCGCACCGGTACCGGGGGAGAGCGAGCCGATCTTGCCCTTGAAGACGTGGTTCGGGAACGCGTCGACCTCGAGCGTGACCGGCTGTCCTTCGGTGACGTGCGTGAGGTCGCTCTCCTTCGGATTGGCGTCGACCCAGGGGTGGGCGACGTCGATGATGGAAAACACCGGCGTGCCGGCGGCGACATAGCGGCCGAGCTGGATCTGCTCGACCTGCGTCGCCACGCCGTCCATCGGCGCGCGCAGCACGGTGTGGTCGAGGTTGCGCTGGGCATCGTCCAGCTTGGCCTTCGCCTGTGCGTAAGGCGGGAATTGTTCCAGCGGCAATTCGGGGTCGCCGAGCAGCTGCGTCTTGGCGTTGGAGAGCTGTTGCTTGATGTACTGCGCCTGCGCGCCGGCGGTGACCAGCGCATTCGAGGCGTTGTCGAGATCGAGCTGCGAGCCGTAATTGTTCTTCACCAGCGCCTGCTTGCGCTCGACATCGCGCTGCTTCAAATCGATGCCTTGCTGGGCGAGGCCCAGCATGTCGCCATAGATCTTGATGTTGGCGACGAGGTTGTCGTAGGTCGTGCGGGCCTGCGCGAGCTGCGCCTTGGCTTCGTCCACCGCGTGGCGAAACGGAGCGGGGTCGATCTCGAACAGCTCGTCGCCCTGCTTGACGGACTGGCCTTCCTTCACGACGACCTTCTGGATCTTGCCGGAGATGTCGGGCGTCACCAGCACCTTCTGCGCGCCGACATAGGCGTCGTCGGTGCCGACATAGCGGCCGCCATGCAGGTAGAAAGTGATGCCGCCGATGGCGGCGGTGACAGGCAGTACGACCAGGAGCAGGAAGCGGCGGTAACGCCGCAGGCCCGCGACCAGGCGACGGCGCGGGTCGGTGCCGGCTTTCTTGGTGGGCTTGCCGCTGTCGGTCTTCTGCTCGGGCTGGAACTTGAGGACTTGGTCAGCCATAGCGCTGCTCCTTACGCGCCTGTTCCGCGCCGCTGGTCTGGATCGCGGTACGCACGTTTTCCTTGATGGTTTCGAGCTGGGTCAGGAGGCGATGGGCGTCCGCCGGCGTGATGCCGTCGAGCGCGTTGGCCGTGAGCTCGGACTTCAGCCCGCTCATCCGGCCCAGCAATTGCCGGCCGGCCTTCCTCAGATACAGGCGCTTGACGCGGCGGTCCGAAGCGTCGCTGCGGCGCTCGATCCAGTCATTGTCGCAGAGCTTGTCGATCAGGCGGGTCAGCGTGATCGGCTGCATCTCGAGCAGCTCCGCGAGTTCCGACTGCTTCATGCCTTCGCTGCGCTCGACCTTGGCCAGCACCGCCCATTGCGCCCGGGTGATGCCGAACCGCGATGCCTCCTTGTCGGCATAGACGCGCAAGAGGCGGTAGAGCTCACCGAGCGTGAACAGGAAGTTCTGGTCGACGGACCCGCGGGTCATAAGCTTGGTCTCCAATAAGCTTGGGATATAATAAGCAAGCTTATGATTATTCCATGGCGGATTATCAGGATGCTGTCCCGCAGCGCGAGCATGGCTGGCAGCCGGTCGCAGGGTCGTGCTTTGGGTTCCCGGGCTCAAATGCTAGAACGTGGCCGCATGACCCTCGCAAAGCCGGCATTTCCCGCGCCTGACCACGATCACGGCCGCTGCACCGCGGATGCGCTGGCGCATGCCGAGGAGGTCTGCAAGCAGCGCGCACAGAAATTCACGCCGATACGCCGTCAGGTGCTGGGGGCCTTGCTCTCCAGCCATCGCCCGCTCGGCGCCTATGAGGTGATCGACGAGCTTGCCAAATCGATGTCGCGGCCGGCGCCGATCACGGTCTATCGCGCGCTCGATTTCCTGATGGCCAACGGCCTCGTGCACCGCATCGAGAGCCGCAACGCCTATCTCGCCTGCGCCGCCCACGACCACGACGCGACCTCGGCGGTGGCGTTCCTGATCTGCGAGCGCTGCGGCCTGGTCGGAGAGATCCCGTCGGCATCATTCGCCGGGGATCTCAATGCTGCGGCGCGCAGCTCGGGCTTTGCGCCTAAATTGTCCGTGGTGGAGATCACGGGCGTCTGCACCCATTGTCAGAAAGCTGCATAGAGCAACAACGGCGCAAAGCCGGTAATCGGGAAGAGATGTCCTCGCCACAAGCCAACTATTCCGCCGCACGTCCCCTCAGTGCCGGCGCCATCGCCTTGATGCTCATGCTGTGCCTGACCTGGGGGTTCAACCAGATCGCGGTGAAGCTGGTGCTGCCGGACATTCCGCCGATGCTGCAGGCCACGATCCGGTCGGCGGGCGCGCTGCCGGTGCTGTTCCTCATCGGCACGTTTCGCGGCGTCAAATTCTTCGAGAATGATGGCACGTGGAAGCCGGGCCTGATTGCCGGGCTGATGTTCGGCATCGAATTCGTGCTGATCTTCCAGGGGCTGCGTCTCACGTCAGCCTCGCGCGCAGTGGTGTTCCTCTACACCGCGCCGTTCTTCGTCGCGCTCGGCTCTTATCAGGTGCTCGGCGAACGGCTTGGCGCCTCGCAATGGCTGGGCCTCGCCATCAGCTTTGCCGGCGTCGCCCTCGCGATTGGCGTGCCGCAGCCCAATGTCGATTCGCATGTCCTGCTCGGCGACCTCATGATCGTCGGTGGCGCCGCGCTGTGGGCGGCCACCACGCTGGTAGCCAAGGGCACGAGGTTGCGGTTCGCCGCGCCCGAGAAGGCGCTGGGTTATCAGGTGGCGATCTCGATCCCGATCCTGGGACTGGCGGCCTGGTTGTTCGGCGAGACCATCACGCATACGCCGGCGCCGCTGTCGCTCGGCCTGATGGCCTTCCAGGCGATCTGGGTGGTTGGAACCACGTTCACGCTTTGGTTCGCTCTGGTGAAGGCCTATTCGGCCAGCAAATTGTCGGCTTTTACCTTCATCACCCCTTTGTTTGGCGTCGTGGGTAGCTATTTCATCATGCACGACACCCTAAGCTTGGCGTTCGGGGCGGCCGCCGTCCTTGTAATTGCTGGGCTTTTTCTGGTTAACCGTCCGAGCCAAGTCGCTGCGGCGCCGCGCGATGCATTGCTGAACGTCACCAAAACCTGATATTTGGACCCCATGAACAAGCCCGAAACCACCATCGATTCCGACATCGCGGGGCCTGCGCCGCGCCATCACACCACCCAGGTCAAGGTCGGCGACGTCGCCGTCGGCGGCGGTGCGCCGATCGTCGTGCAGTCGATGACCAACACCGACACCGCCGACATCGACGGTACCATTGCCCAGGTCGCAGCGCTCGCGCGCGCCGGCTCCGAAATGGTCCGCATCACCGTGGACCGGGAGGAAGCCGCGGCCGCCGTTCCGCACATTCGCGACGGCCTCGCCAAGCGCGGTATCACCACGCCGCTGATCGGCGACTTCCATTATATCGGCCACAAGCTGCTGGCGGCCTACCCGGCCTGCGCCGAGGCGCTCGCCAAGTACCGCATCAATCCCGGCAATGTCGGCTTCAAGGACAAGCGCGACACCCAGTTCGCCGACATCATCGAGATCGCCAACAAGAACAACAAGCCGGTCCGCATCGGCGCCAATTGGGGCTCGCTCGACCAGGAACTGCTGACCAAGCTGATGGACGAGAACACCGCCTCGTCCGACCCGCGCGATGCGCGCGCGGTGATGCGCGAAGCCATGGTGCAGTCGGCGCTGCTGTCGGCGGCGCGCGCCGAAGAGCTCGGCATGCCCAAGAACCGCATCATCCTCTCCGCAAAGGTCTCGGCGGTGCAGGATCTGATCGCGGTCTACGAGGTTCTCGCCAGCCGTTCCGATTACGCCATCCATCTCGGCCTCACCGAGGCCGGCATGGGCACCAAGGGCATCGTTGCCTCCTCCGCCGCGCTCGGCATCCTGCTTCAGCAGGGCATCGGCGACACCATCCGCATCTCGCTGACGCCGGAGCCCGGTGGCGACCGCACCCGCGAGGTGCAGGTCGGCCAGGAGCTGTTGCAGACGATGGGCTTCCGCACCTTCGTGCCCCTAGTCGCGGCCTGTCCCGGTTGCGGCCGCACCACCTCGACCACGTTCCAGGAGCTGGCAAGCTCGATCCAGGAGTTCATCCGCGACGAGATGCCGACGTGGAAGACGAAATTTCCCGGCGTCGAGGAGCTCAACGTCGCGGTGATGGGCTGCATCGTCAACGGCCCCGGCGAATCCAAGCACGCCAATATCGGCATCTCGCTGCCGGGCACCGGCGAAGCGCCTGCCGCGCCGGTTTTCGTCGACGGCAAGAAGTTCCGCACGCTGCGCGGCCCGACCATCTCCGCCGACTTCAAGGCGCTGGTCATCGACTACATCGAGCAGCGTTACGGCCAGGGCGCCAAGGTGCCGGTGACCGCGGCGGAGTGATTTCACTCCGCTCGCGCGCCACGCGCTTCCGTCGTCCCGGACAAGCGCGCCTCAAGCGCGCGCCGATCCGGGACCCATAACCACAGGACTGTGTGGTTATGACGGGCTGTCACTCCGAGTCTTCGCCAAACCAGATCCGGTTATGGGTCCCGGGTTCGCGCTACGCGCGCCCCGGGACGACAGCTGTGGTTGCAGCGCAGATTGCGTATCTGTCGTTGCGCGCTACGATAGCTCCCAATCAACAATGATCGGGAGCAACGCCCATGAGCTCACTCGCCGGCAAGCAAGGCCCGCGCTATCGCCACGCGGCGGAGGACGGCGCGCCCTACCAGACCATCGCGGTCGAGAAGCTCACGCCCATCATCGGCGCGGAAATATCGGGCGTCGACATCGGAAGGCTCGTCTCCGACGACGCGCGCTCAAATCAGCAGATGGACGAGATCCATCGCGCGCTCGCCGAAAACCTCGTCATCTTCTTTCGCGACCAGCAAATCACGCCGCAGCAGCATCTCGCCTTCGGTCGTAAGTTCGGCGAGCTGCATTTCCATCCCGCCGCGCCGCATGAGGACGAAGACCCGGCGCTGATGAAGATCTACGCGCACAAGAACTCGCCGCGCGCCAACGGCGAGGGCTGGCACTCCGACGTGTCCTGCGATCTCGAGCCGCCGATGGGCTCGATCCTCTACATCAAGCAGTGCCCGCCGCGCGGCGGCGACACGCTGTTCGCCAACATGTACGCCGCCTATGATGCGCTGTCCGACCGCATGAAGACCTATCTCGATGGGCTCACCGCGCTGCATGACGGCGAGCCGATCTATCGCGGGCTCTATGCGAACTATGGCGTTGCCGACCGTCCGTCCTATCCGAGCGCCGAGCACCCCGTGGTGCGGACGCATCCCGTCACTGGCAGAAAGGCGCTCTACGTCAATCGCGGCTTCACTCGCCACATCAACGGCATCCCGCGCGACGAGAGCGACGCGATGCTCGCCTATCTCTACCAGCACGCCGAGAACCCGCTGTTCCAGTGCCGCTTCCGCTGGACCGAGAACGCCATCGCCTTCTGGGACAACCGCTGCACTCAGCACCGCGCGATGTGGGACTACTGGCCCCACACGCGCTCGGGCACGCGGGTGACCGTGAAGGGCGAGCGGCCGGTTTAAGAAGACGGTGCGGTAGGGTGGGCAAAGGCGCGTCAGCGCCGTGCCCACCATCTCGCCGTACACGCAACAGGACGGTGGGCACGGCGCAAAGGGCGCGCCTTTTGCCCACCCTACGAGGGCTGTTCTTGCGTTGACGTTCTCTCACTCTCGCGCCAATCTTCCCGACAATATTCGGGAGGATCAGCCATGCTCCGCGCCGAGGACAACAAATTCCTGACCGAGGCCGGCCCTGGCACCGGCATGGGCAAATTGCTGCGCCGTTTCTGGATTCCCGTCCTGCTGTCCGAAGAACTCCCCGAACCGGACGGCGAACCGAAGAAGATCACCGTGCTCGGCGAGGAATTGCTCGCCTTCCGCGACACGCGCGGCGTCGTCGGGGTCATCGATCAATATTGCCCGCATCGCGGCGCCAATCTCTGGCTGGGGCGAAACGAGGAATGCGGCATCCGCTGCGTCTATCACGGCTGGAAATTCGACACCGACGGGCGCTGCCTGGACATGCCGACCTCTTATCCCGATCTCAACGCCAAGGACCTGATCCGCATCAAATCCTATCCGGTGCGCGAATGGGGCGAGATGATCTGGGCCTATATGGGGCCGCTTGAGGCGATGCCCGAGCTGCCCGATCTCGAAATGGCGCTGTTGCCGGCCGCGCACCGCTATGTCAGCAAGAAATGGCAGGACTGCAACTGGGTGCAGGCGCTGGAAGGCTCGATCGACACCGCGCATTTCACCTTCGCCCATCTCTCCTTCGACAAGGACGAGAACGAGATCCTGGACATCAAGAAGCATTTTGTGAATCCGATCGCGCGGATGTCGAGCGATCACATGCGCTGGATCGCGGAAGACCCGCGACCGGTGATCAAGATCAGCCCGCACGAGGCCGGGCTGACCATTGCCGGCGGCCGGCTCACCGGCGGCGACAGCATCTACTGGCGCATCGCGCAATTCCTGATGCCGTTTCACGCCTACGCGCCGAGCGCGATGCCGGGCGAGAGCATTTTTGGCCAGACCTTCGTGCCTGTGACCGACACCAATTGCTGGATCTACACCTATGCCTGGAATCCGGAGCGGCCCCTGACGCAAGCAGAGCGCGACGCCTACGACCGCGGCAATGGCGTGATCGCGGAGGTCGACGAAAATTACGTGCCGCTGCGCCATAAGGGGAACGACTACCTGATCGACCGCAAGCTGCAGAAGACCAGGAGCTACACCGGCATCAAGGGTGTCTCCGAGCAGGACGCCGCCGTGCAGGACAGCCAGGGGCCGATCGCCGACCGCACCCGCGAGCATCTCGGGCCGACCGATCTCGGCATCATGCATTTTCGCAAAGTGGTGATGGATCTGGCGCGGGCGCTCCAGCAGGGCGAGGCCCCGCCGCAGGCGGCGCATCAGGATCGCTATGCAGTGCGCTCGGGCGCCTGCGTCACCAGCAAGTCGAAGGATTTGCCCGCGGTCATGCTCGAACGATTCGGCGATGTCGCGGGCTTCGTCGGCCGGCCACGCATCGCGGCAGCGGAGTAGGATTTGTCGTCAGGGCGGGACATCGTCGCAATTCTCCTGGTGTCGCTGGTCGCGCTATTGCTTCCGCCGATCGATGCGGGTCTGGCCGCCTCGGCCCGAAAGGTCGCGAAAGCGAGGCCCAGGCCTTCGCCCGCGCCGGCCAAATGCGAGATGCCGAAATTCCGGATCGTCGTGGATGTCGGGCATACGCCGGACTCCTACGGCGCATTGAGCGCGCGCAACGATCCGGAGTTCGGCTTCAACTTCCGTCTCGCAAGACTCATCACGGCGAAGCTCAAGTCCGAAGGCTTTGCCGCAACACGCCTGCTCGTCACGGACGGCAAGGCGCGGCCCAGCCTGTTCAAACGTGTCGGCAGCGCCAATGGGTCGCACGCCGATCTCTTCCTGTCGATCCATCACGATTCGGTGCCGGACAAGTTGCTCGAGACCTGGGAATTCGATGGTGCGAAGAGCTATTTCAGCGATCGCTTTTCGGGCCACTCGCTGTTCGTGTCGCAGCGGAATTCCCACTTCGCCACCAGCCTGATGCTGGCCCGGATGATCGGCAGGCAGTTGAAGGAGCAAGGCCTGCACTATGCCAGCCAATACACTTTGCCGCTGATGGGCCGTTACCGGCGCCAGTTGCTCGACAAGGATTTCGGCGTCTACCGCTATGACGGGCTCGTCGTCCTGTCGCGGACCAGCAGCGCCGCAGTGCTGCTCGAGGCCGGCTCCATCATCAACCGCGACGAGGAAATGGCGATGAACGCACCCGAGCGGCATGAAACGATTGCGGCTGCCGTGGCGTCGGCCATAGGGGAGTTTTGCGCGAAGCGGTAGTTGCTCCCGCCGTCATTGCGAGCGCAGCGAAGCAATCCAGAGTCTTTCCGTGAAGGCGGTCTGGCTTGCTTCGTCGCAACGGCTCCACGCAATGACGGGAGGCTACAGCGGTGTCCGCCGATACTCCCGGTTCGCCAGGCTGGCTTCCTCCAGATCCAGATCGCGCTCGATCCGGCGGCGGGTCTCGTCGGTGATCTGGCCGTCGCGCAGGAGATCGTGGATGAATTTTCGTTCGGCGGCGATCAGGTCGCGGGTCAGCGCGGTACCGGCGGCCGAGACGTCGTGGTGGGTGGGATCGAGTGAATCAGGCAGCTGGTTGACGCGGATGTCGTGGCGGGCACGCAGGAGCCGCATCACTTCGTCGGACACCTCCTTCTCCTCGGTCAGCGCGTCGAGCGATTTCAGTGCTGCATCCAGCGCCTGGCGGCGCGCGGCGATCTCGGCCTCGTGCTCGGCGGCATGCTCGTTACGGCCGGCCTCGGCGACGCCGAGCCACCGCACCACCGGCGGCAGCGTTAGCCCGACGCCGATCAGCGTGACGAAGATGACGCCGAAGGCCACGAACAGGATCAGGTCGCGATACGGAAATGCATCGCCATCCGGCAGCGTGAACGGCAGTGCCAGCGCGGCCGCGAGCGACACTGCGCCGCGCACGCCGGTGAAGGCGAGCACGAACGGCCATTGCCAGGGCGGCGACGGATCGCGCTCGCGCAACGATCTGCTGAGCATCCGCGGCAGATAGGTTGCGGGATAGAGCCAGGCGAAGCGCGCGACCACGACGATCACCAGGACCACGGCGGTTGCGATCAGGATGTCGTCGAGCGGGAACGCCTTCGATTTCTCGTAGAGCGCGCGCATCTGGAATCCGGTGAGCAGGAACAGCACGCCCTCGATCAGGTAGATCACGAGGTCCCAGAAGAAGATGCCCTGCAGGCGCGTTGCCGACGAGATCAGCAGCGGGCCGTTCCAGCTCACATAGAGGCCGCAGGCCACCGTCGCGATCACCCCGGAGCCGCCGATATGCTCGGGCAGCCAGTAGGACACGTAGGGGGTGATCAGCGACAGCGTCAGCTCGACCTGCGGATCCCCGGACCATTTGCGGAAGCGAAGGGAGAGCCAACCGACGCCGATGCCGAACGCGATCTCGCTGGCGACGATGAGGAGGAATTCGCCGGCCGCGAGCGGCAGCGAAAAATGCCCGACCATGATGGCGGCCAGCGCGAAGCGGTAGAGGGTCAGCGCAGTGGCATCATTGGCGAGCCCCTCACCCTCGAGGATGACCAGGAGGCGCCGCGGCATGTTGAGCCGGCGCGCGATCGCGAGCGGCGCCACCACGTCGGGCGGCGCGACGATGGCGCCGAGCAGGAAGCCGATGGTCCAGGGCAGGCCGATCATATAGTGCGTGGCGGCCGCCACCATCGCTGCGGTGAAGATCACGGCTCCGACCGCGAGCAGCACGATGGGACGCAAATTTTTCTTGAACTCACGCCAGCTCATGGCGACGCTCGCCGAGTAGATCAGCGGCGGTAGCACCATCAGCAGCACCAGTTCCGGCGGCAATTCCACCGGGGGCATGCCCGGCACGAAGGCGAGGCCGACGCCGGCCAGCATCAGCAGGATGGCGGGGGCGACGTTGAAGCGGCGTGCGGCCAACGCCACGCCTGCCAATACGGCGAGCAGGATGAGAAAGGTCTGAAACTTCGCTTCCATGATGGTCTGTCTTGACCCGGAAGCGACTGCTACGTCAATGCGCGCGGCTTACGCCAGCCGCTCGGCCACCATCCGCCCGATGCGTGCAAAGGCGGCTTCGATCTGCGCCGCATTCGGCGTGCCGCCCTGGGTATAGGCCGCGATCAGGATCGGCGTCCCGGGCTTGGGCCAGACGACCGCGATATCACCCGAGGCGTCCTTGCCGTTGTTGCCGGTCTTGTCGCCGATGGTCCAGCCTGCGGGGAGGCCGCCGCGCAACCGGTTCGCGCCGGTCTTGCAGTTCACCATCCAGTCGGTGAGCAGGGCACGCGAGGCCGGCGACAGCGCCTCGCCCACCACCAGGCGCCGCAAATTTCCTGCCATCGCCGCCGGGGTCGTGGTGTCGTGGGGATCGCCCGGCGGCGAGCGGTTGAGTTCTGGCTCGTTGTGGTCGAGCCGGGAGGTGGTGTCGCCGAGCGATCGCCAGAAGGCGGTGAGGGTGGCGGGGCCGCCGATCCGCGCCAGCAGCAGATTTGCGCAGGTATTGTCGCTGAGCTCGACGATCGCCTTGCACATGTCGCTGACCGACATCGCGCCGGCCGCAAGATTCTGTTTGGCGACCGGCGCGTAGTCCAAGAGGTCGGCCTTGCCGTAAGCGATCATGGCCGCAAGCTGCTCCTCGCCGCGGTCGACCCGGGCCAGCACGCAAGCCGCAAGCGAGGCCTTGAAGGTCGAGCACATGACGAAGCGCTCGTCGGCGCGCCATGCGAGTTTTTTGCCGGTCGCAAGGTTCTCTGCATAGACCCCGATCCGTCCACCGCTCTCGCGCTCATAGGTTTCGAACTCAGGCGGTGCCTCAGCGGCCAACGCGGGAGAGGCGGCGATCCAGCACAGCGAGGCGAGCAGGGAGCGGCGGTCGAGACACATGGGGAGCTTTCGGGAGAAGAGATGGAAGAGATTACGCACGCTTCATCCGCGCCGTCATTGCGAGCGCAGCGAAGCAATCCAGAATCCTTCCGCGGAGAGATTCTGGATTGCTTCGTCGCAAGAGCTCCTCGCAATGACGCGGCGAGAGTTATGCTTGCAATGATGCAGAATGGATATCGAGCGCGTCCGAATTCAGGCAGCGGAACGTCGAGCCTCACTCCCCCAAATCATAACGATACGACTTCGACACGATCTGCCAGCCGTCGGCGAGCTTCATCGCCACCAGATAATCGGTGAAGAAACGCGGCGGCAGCTGGCAACGGACCTTGATGAAGGCGGTCTTGTCGTCCGAACGGTCGATGGTGACGATGAAATCCTCGCGCGGCTTGCCTTCGGCCTTGGCGGAGGCGCGCTTGCGGACGCGGTCGAGCCAGTCGGGCACGGTCAGGACCTGGAGCTCGCCCTTCTCGACCCAGCGCAAGTCAGCGGAGGGATGGAAGATGGTGCCGAGCTTCTCGGCGTCACCCTCGTAAAGCCCGTCGAAATAGGATTGCACGACGGCTTCGACACTCGAACGGTTCTGGCTCATGGGTCATCCTTTTGCATGATGGCTTGGGCGGAACTTAGTCCTACACATCGAAATGCGCTATGGGTGTCTCTCGTCAATCGCGCGAGGGTGTTGGAATGACCGGATCAGAAACTTCGAACGCTCGTATCCTGATCGGCGAATGCTACTGCCGCGCCGTGCGCTTTGAGGTGGCCGATGCGTTCTCCTATGCGATGAACTGCCACTGCTCGAACTGCCGTCGCACTACCGGCTCCGCCTTCAAGCCGTTCGCCGGCATCGCGCAGGACAAGCTCCGCATTGTCCGGGGGGAAAACCAGCGGATGATTTTCGGCGACGACACCACCCATGACGCCCATTGTGGGCGATGCGGCTCGCTGCTTTATTCCCGGGTGCGTGAAGGACAATGGGTCCATGTCGCCATGGGAACCCTGGTTGATGCCCCCTCGATCCGGCCGAGCGCCCACATCTTCGTGGCCTCGAAGGCGCCCTGGCACGAGATTACGGACAATCTGCCGCAATATCGGGGGCATATTGGCGATGCCTAAGGGGAATTCGGTCTGCACGCCTGTTTGGCAGCGAACCCCGACCGCGCTGGCGCGACAAACAAAGGGGGTCCTTCGGGCTGTCGCCGGCGCGGCCTTGGTGACCTCAATCACAAGCGCCGGCACCGGATCCTGCTAAAGCGGTCCCAAGGGGGACCGAAACGTCCCGAACTTCGGAAGTCGTGTCATGCGCAACCTGCTCAGACTCTGCCCGCTTCTCCTCGCCGCCGTGCTGCTGTTCGGCACGGCTCCCGCTCTTGCCGGCAATCGCGTCGCGCTGGTGATTGCCAATTCGGCCTATCAGCACGCGCCGTCGCTCACCAATCCCGTCAATGACGGTGCGGTGATGGCGAAGACGCTGAAGGAGGCCGGTTTCAACAGCGTCGATTTCCGGCACGATCTATCGGCCCTGGATACGCGGCGCGTGCTGCGAGATTTTGCCGATGCGACCCGCAATGCCGACATCGCCGTGGTGTATTATGCCGGTCACGGCATCGAGGTCGAGGGCTCGAATTATCTGATCCCCGTCGACGCCAAGCTCGAGCGCGACACCGACGTCTATGACGAGGCGCTCTCGCTCGACCGCGTCCTGGTCGCCGTCGAACCGGCAAAACAGCTTCGGCTGGTGATCCTGGATGCCTGCCGCGACAATCCGTTCGGCAAGACCATGAAGCGCACGGTGGCCGCGCGCGGTATCGGCCGGGGCCTCGCCCAGGTCGAGCCGACCAGCCCCAACACGCTGATCGCCTATTCGGCGAAGGCCGGCTTCACCGCCCAGGACGGCGACGGCGCCAACAGCCCCTTTACGGTCGCGCTGTCGAAGCATCTGACGACACCCGGCCTCGACGTCCGCCGCGCCTTCGGCTTCGTGCGCGACGACGTGCTCAAGTCGACCGGCAACAAGCAGGAGCCGTTCGTCTACGGCTCCCTCGGTGGTGAGGACGTGCCGCTGGTTCCGGTCAAGGTGACGGCCGCAGCAACGGTTGCGCCCGCGCCGAACCCGCAGGCCGATATCCGCCGCGATTACGAGCTCGCGCTCCAGGTCGGCAACAAGGCGGCGTGGGCCGCCTTCCTCGCCCAGCATCCCGATGGCTTCTATGCGAGCCTCGCCAAGCTTCAAGTCGAGAAAATTGGTGCCGAGCAGGCCCATGCGGCTGCCACCGAGAAGGCGAAACAGGCCGAGGCAGAACGTGATCGTCTCGCCGCGCTCGGCGCACAGAAGGATGCGCAGGCCAGAGCCGCGGCCGATGCGAAGGCCGCCGAGCAGGCGCAGCTCGCTGCGCAGAAGGCCAAGGAGCAGGCGCAGCAGCAGGCAGCTGCCGCCGAGCAGCAGCGCGTCAACCTCGCCGCTGCGGCGCCGAACGCGGCGCCGGCCAGCACGGCGAGCCCTGCCGGCACCAACGTTGCCTCCCTGACGCCGGCGACCGCGCCGGCCGATCTCAGCCGTTCGGTGCAGACCGAGCTCGGCCGCGTCGGCTGCTTCTCGGGCGCCGCCGACGGCAATTGGAGCACATCCTCGCAGCGCTCGCTGTCGCAGTTCAACCGCTATGCCGGCACCAAGCTCGACGTGAAGGTGGCGAGCACGGATGCGCTGGATGCGGTCAAGGCCAAGCCGTCACGCGTCTGCCCGGTGGTCTGCGAGCACGGCTTCAAGGCCGATGGCGACAAGTGCACGAAGATCGTCTGCCGTGAGGGCTATGCGGTCAACGACGACAATGATTGCGAGAAGAAGCGCGCCGCCAAGCCGGCCAAGCCTGCAACGGCGAAGCGCGACGACGGTGATGAACGTCCCGCCCGGCAGCGTCCTCAGGCCGGCGGCGCGGCGGGCGGCTATGGTGCCGCGGCCGGCATTGCTGCCGCGGCTGGCGCCGGTCGCGCCGCAGGTGGCGGGCAAGTCATCTGCAATAACACTGGCTGCCGCCCAGTCAGCCGCGGTTGCCACCTCGAATATCGCGGCGGCGGCGGCCCCGGCAACGATGCCAATGCCGAGGTGTGTCGTTAGGGCATGCATGATCCAGATCGTCGTCCCGGAAGGCCGGGACGATGTCAGGTCGCAATCGCGCTCGCCGCGATGTTGACCGTCAGTGCCAGCAACGCCGTGTTGTAGATGAACGACACGATCCCGTGCGCCGTGGCCGTGCGGCGGATCGTCTTGTCGGTGATGCCGACGTCGGAGACCTGCGCGGTCATGCCGATCACGAACGAGAAATAGACGAAGTCCCAATAGTCGGCGTGGTTTTCCTTGTCGCCGCTCGGGAACTGAAGACCGCCCGGCTTGGCGTTCCGATAGTAATCATGCGCGTAATGCAGCGCGAAGGTCGTGTGCACGGCGGCCCATGACAGCGCGATGGTGCTGATTGCGATGGTCAGCTCCAACACGCCCCGATGCGGTGTGCCGAGCTCTGAGACGATCGCGGCGATGCTGGCGAAGGCGCCGGTCGCCGTCACCAGCAGGATCACGAAACGGCCGTCGTCCTGCATCGCGGCGGCGCGCCGGATGTGGTGATGGTCGTTGCAAAGCATCATTGCGTAGACCAGCACGAGATAGACCGCGATCAGCGCATCCCAGCCGAACAGGAGCCGTGTCACCAGCCGGTGCGAGCCCGGCAGCAGCAGACAGACCAGGACGCCAGCCGCGAGCGCGATGAAGGTCCGCGGCCGCGCGTAAAGCAGCCGCATCGGCCGCGACATCTGGCGGAAGCGGACGAGGACGGGATCTTCTTTGCCCTCGGCCGCCATCGATGCGTGTCAGCTCTTCCGCTCGGCGACAAACCGCGCGGCGGCCTGCAGCACGGCGGCGCGATCGCCGAAGATCGAGACCGCGCTGTCGGCCCGGGCGAGCAGGTCGCGCACGCGCTGCTTGGCGCCTTCGATGCCGAGCTGGGTGACGAAGGTGGTCTTGCCGAGCGCGGCATCGGCGCCGGCCGGCTTGCCGAGGGCCGCCGCATCGCCCTCGACATCGAGCAAATCGTCGGCGATCTGGAAAGCTTCGCCGAGCGCGCGGCCGTAATCGTCGAGCGCCTGATATTCTTTCTGCGAGGCCTGGCCGAGGATCGCGCCGGCGATGCAGCCGTAACGCAGAAGCGCGCCGGTCTTCATCTGCTGAATGCGGGCGACATCGATCGGCTCGTTGCCGCCAAAGCGGCCTTCGCCGGCGAGGTCGAGGATCTGGCCGCCGACCATGCCGCCGATGCCGGCGCAGCGCGCCAGCGCGCGCGTCAGCAGCAGCCGCACATTGGCGTCGCGATGAATCTCGTCGCGGGTGACGATGTCAAAGGCGAGCGTCAGCAGACCGTCGCCGGCGAGGATCGCGGTCGCGTCGTCGGTCTTCTTGTGCAGGGTCGGGCGGCCGCGGCGCAGGTCCGAATTGTCCATTGCCGGAAGGTCGTCATGGATCAGCGAATAGCAGTGGATGCATTCGAGCGCGGCGCCGACGAGCAGCGCGGCTTCACGGGAGACCCCGAACACTGCCGCGCTCTCGACCACCAGGAAGGGCCGCAGGCGCTTGCCGCCGTTCAGGCTCGAATAGCGCATTGCGTCCATCAGTCGCTTGGGCCGGGCGATCTCATCGTGCAGGATGTCGTCCGACAACAGGCGCCCGAGCAGGGCCTCGGTGTCATCAGCGGTCTTGTCCAGACGCTTGGCGAAATCGGACGGGGACGTGCCGGTCATCAAGAAGGGCTCCAGAACTAAAATTCGGCGGGACAATCCTTTATGCGCCCGCCCCAGTCAATCGTTTGGAAGGCCTAAAAAGTGCTGGAAAAGGCCAGAATTATCACAGACTTAATGGGGAGAGCCGTGGCCGCGTTTCGTTCCATGCCGGAAAGGTCGATTTGCGCATCGTCAAAATCCTGTTGGTAGCGCTCGCGGTTGTCATTCTCGCGCCCTATGTGATCGCGCCCTTCTACCGCATTGGCCATCCGGTTTCGACGCTGATGGCGTGGCGCTCGCTTCGCGGTGCGCCGATGCAGCGGGAATGGATCGATCTGGCGGCGATGTCGCCCTCACTGCCGCGATCGGTGGTTGCAGCCGAGGATGCCCATTTCTGCAAGCATCACGGCATCGATTGGGGCGCGCTACGCGAGGCGATCGACGACGCGCAGGAGGATGGTACGCCGTTCCGGGGCGCCTCCACGATCACCCAGCAGGTCGCGAAGAATTTGTTCCTCTGGCAGGGCCGGGATTTCGTCCGCAAGGCGCTCGAATTCCCGCTGGCGCTCTGGATCGATCTCGTCCTGCCCAAGTCGCGGATCCTGGAGATTTACCTCAACATCGCCGAGCTCGGCCCGCAGGGCCAGTTCGGGGTGGGGGCGGCCAGCGCCTATGCCTTCGGCAAATCGGCCGCCGGCCTCTCCCCCCGGGAAGCGGCCCTTCTGGCCTCGATCCTGCCGAATCCGGTCAAACGCAGCGCCAAAACCCCCGGCCCGGGCGTCCGGCGGCTGGCCGGGACCTATGTGGCAAGGGCGCAGGCCTCTTCGCTTGCGACCTGCTGGCGGGAAAATCGCTGATTTTGGGCCCTTTCCGGGCGTATTTTCCGGCCCAAGAGCCTAGCTTTGCGGCCAGCCTTCCTCTATAAGCGCGGCCTTGATCGGCATTCAGCTCGCCTCGGATTGCGGGTGCTGAGCCGTCCCTCGCGGACGATGCCCTGATGACACCAATCCCTAGAGGATATTGAAATGGCCGTTCCGAGAAGAAAAACCTCGCCGTCGCGCCGTGGCATGCGCCGCTCGGCAGACGCCATCAAGAAGCCGACCTATGTGGAAGACAAGGACTCCGGCGAGCTGCGTCGTCCGCACCATCTCGACCTCAAGACCGGCATGTACAAGGGCCGTCAGGTCCTGAAGAAGAAAGAGTCCTGAGTTAAGGACCTTTCTCCAGGCAGGATAATTGGGCCTGCCTGATTTCGGCCAACCCATGAGATATGACAGTGGCGGCGGCGGAGCTAATGCTTCGCCGCCGCATTGTCCTGTCTGGATATCTTGATCGAGAAGGCATTTCGCCGATGGTCGGTTTCCCGCTGCTTCTGATTCCGCTCGCGGTCTACAACATCATCGCCTTCCTGATGCCAACCGTGTCCTTCACGGATGTGCTGTTCAAGGTGCCGATGGTGTCAGGCGAGACCTGGCCGATCACGCTCGCCGACGTGATGCTGGCGCTCGGTATCGTACTGCTGCTGCTCGAAGTTATTAAGGGCGCGCGGCCCGGCTCGAAATTCCTGATGGATCATCTGCTGTCGCTGATCCTGTTCGGCGCGGCCGCTGCCGAATTCGTGATGTGGCCCAAATTCGGCAACTCGACCTTTTTCCTGCTGGTGCTGCTCGCGATGGCCGATTTCCTCGGCGGCATTGCCCAGCGCACGCGCCGCCGCGTCACCTATGTCGCCGAGACAACGGTGCCGGCGCCACGCAAGTCCAAGCGCCAGGTGGAAGCTCCGGCGGGCGATGCCGTGGCCGAGCCCAAGTTCGAGCCGGTGGCCGCGCCGATCGCAGCACCGGCCGCACCGCCCGCGCCCTCGGCACAGTCGGTCGCCGAATCCGTGTTGATGGATCCTCCCGCACCGAAGCCGGTGCAGAGCACGCCCTCGCCGGAAGTCCCCTCGCCGCATTTGCAGCCGGGCGACGGCACGTCTCCGTCCCCCGACACGCCGCCGCGCTGATCGATCTCAAGCCACCTGCCGCGTGCGCGCGCTGACGCTTTGCAGCGGGCGCTTGCCGCCATAGGCCGTCTGCGCATCTTCGGAGGAGGCGCGACGCAGCCGGCTTGCCTGGGGCAGATGTTCGGCATTGGCGATCAGCTGGGCGACGAAGCTCGGATCGGGACGCGGCAACGGCGTCTTGTGGACCCATTGCAAAACCGGCAGTAGCGGCACCAGGGCCGTGCCCGTGCCGTTTTCCGCCGCGTCCGATCGATCGGTACTCAACATCGCCATCACCGTTGATCCGGCAGTGCCTGTTGCGTTTCGGGACGCTGGTGCCGGGTGCGTGTCAGTACTCGCAAGGCCTATGCCGGATGGGCCGGTTTGGTTCCCCGGCTCGTAGAAACGTGGTTTCCAAATTGTTTATCAACTTTGCCTAGGGTTGGGGACGAATCTGGCTTTATCCTGTGTCAGCTCAGACTTCCCGCTGTCCCGAAACGAGGCGATTTTGACCCCCGCATTACCGCAAGCCTCCGACATTCTGGCCGCCCTCGGCCAGGCCGTGTTTGCCTGGGACATTGGCAGTGATGCGATCGTCTGGGGTGACCAGGTCGCCAGCGTCTTTCCCGGCATTCCCGCCGAGCGGCTGGCGACGGGCGCCGAATTCGCCAAGCTGATCGAGCCCGCGCCATCGCTGCGGACCGCCGCGTTGGCGCAAGCCTATGCCGTGCATGGTGCCGACGGCACGCCCTACCGGGTCGAGTACGGCGTGCGCATGAGCGCCGCCGATCCCGTGATCTGGATCGAGGAGACGGGCCGCTGGTTCGCCGGCCCCGACGGCCGCCCGGTGCGCGCGATCGGCTCGGTCCGAATCAACAATGAACGCCACGCCCGCGACGAGGAGCTGACCAAGCTGGCCCGGCTCGATCCGCTGACCGGCGAGCTCAATCGCTCTCATCTGATTGCCGCGCTGGCCGAGGCGATCGAGGAGACGACCCGCTTCCGCTCGACCGCGGCCTTCATGCTGGTCGGCATCGACCATCTCGCCCGCGTCAACGACGCCTTCGGCTTCGACGTTGCCGACGCCGTGATCCTCGACGTCGCCAAGCGCATCCGCTCACGCCTGCGTGGCGGCGACGTGCTCGGCCGCTTTTCCGGCAACAAGTTCGGCCTGATCCTGAAGAACTGCACCGTCGACGACATGAATGTCGCCGCCGAGCGATTCCTTGCCGGCATCCGCGACGAGGTGGTGCCGACCAAATCCGGCCCGGTCTCGGTCACCGCCTCGATCGGCGCGGTCAGCGTACCGCGCTATGCCCGCAACACCGACGAGGCCGTCAACCGTGCCCATGAGACGCTGGATGCCGCCAAGCGCCGCCGCGTCGGCTCGTTCGCGGCATGGCGTCCGGATGCGACACGCGACGCCCAGCGCCGCGTCAACATCCGCGTCACCGACGAAATCGTCACCGCGCTGAACGAGCGCCGCATCAAGCTCGCCTATGAGCCGGTGGTGTCGGCCGGCTCGCGCGAGCGCGCTTTCCATGAATGCCTGGTGCGGATGGACCAGGGCGACGGCCAGGTGCTGCTCGCGCCCGACATCGTGCCGGTCGCCGAACGGCTCGGCCTGATCCGCCTGGTCGATCACCGTGTGCTCGAGCTCGTGGTGGCCGAGCTCGCCGCCGCGCCCGACATCTGCCTCAGCCTCAACATCTCGCCGGATACGACCATGGATCCGGACTGGTGGGCGGGCATCGAATCGCTGATGCAGGCCCATCCCGGCGTTGCCGAGCGGCTGATCGTCGAGATCACCGAGACGGTCGCGATCCAGGACATCGATGACGTCCGTGCCTTCGTCGGCCGCCTCAAGCATTTCGGCAGCCGCATCGCCATCGACGATTTCGGCGCCGGCTACACCTCGTTCCGAAACTTGCGCAAGCTCGGCGTGGATATCGTGAAGATCGATGGCGCGTTCGTGCAGAACATCACCCATTCCGCCGACGACCGCGCCTTCGTGCAGACCCTGATCGACCTCGCGCGCCGCCTCGACATCAAGACCGTCGCTGAATGGGTGCAGGACGAGGAAGCCGCAAGCATGCTGCGCGACTGGGGCTGCGACTACATCCAGGGTCGCCTGATCGGGCTGGCATCCGGCGAGCGTCCGTGGGGCGCTTCAACGGATAGTGCGCTGCCTGCTGCAAGCTGAGATGCCGTAGGGTGGGCAAAGGCGCACTTGCGCCGTGCCCACCATTCCTCCGTAATGGATACAGATCGTGGGCACGCTTCCGCCTTCGCTCTTCGAGCTACGGCGGACAAGTCGCTTTGCCCACCCTGCGAGATCTTCTCACGCGCCCTCATCCAGCGCCACCAGCTCGCGCTTCTTGCGCAGCGACGGCAATAGCGGCGCGATCAGCAGCACCAGGGCAAACACGAGACACACCCCCGAGATCGGCCGCTGCACGAAGGTCCAGAGATCGCCCTGCGACAGGATCAGCGACTTGCGCAGATTGTTCTCCATCATCGGTCCCAGCACGAAGGCCAGCACCAGCGGCGCCGGTTCATAGCCGAGCTTGCGCATGAAATAGCCGATGATCCCGAACGCGATCATCACATAGACATCGAACACGTTGTTGCTGGAGCAGTAGACGCCCAGGATCGTGAACAGGATGATCAGGGGGAATAGGATGTTGTAGGGCAGCTTGAGCAGTTGCACCCACATGCCGATCATCGGCAGGTTCAGGATCAGCAGCATGACGTTGCCGATATACATGCTGGCGACGATGCCCCAGAACAGGCCGGGGTTTTGCGTGATCAGCAGCGGCCCCGGCTGCAGGCCGTGAATGACGAAGGCGCCGAGCAGCAGCGCCATCACCACATTCGGCGGAATGCCGAGCGTCATTAGCGGAATGAAGGCGCCGCCCGCCGCGGCATTGTTCGCCGATTCCGGGCCGGCGACGCCTTCGATCGCGCCATGGCCGAAACGCCCCGGTGTCTTCGATAGCCGCTTCTCCAGCGCGTAGGAGGCGAAGGACGCCACGACGGCGCCGCCGCCCGGCAGGATGCCGAGGAAAAAGCCGAGGATGGTGCCGCGCCCGACCGGACCTGCACTCGCTTTCCAGTCCTCCCTGGTGGGCAGAAGATGGGTGATCTTGGTGTTGATGATGCCGCGCTTGATCGCCTGCTCGGTGTTGAGCAGCACCTCGGCAACGCCGAACAGGCCCATCACGACAGGCACGAGCCCGATGCCGTCGATCAGTTCCATGCGGCCGAAGGTCAGACGCGGCTGCGCCGTGATGCTGTCGAGCCCGATCAGTCCGAGCACGACGCCGATGCAGGCCATCAGCAATGCCTTCGGCATCGAGCCCTGGGTGAGGAAGGTGAGCACCACGAGGCCGAGTACCATCAGGCTGAAATATTCGGCCGGGCCGAACGCGATGGCGACGCTGGCAAGCTTCGGCGCGACCAGCATCAAGGCGATCAGCGCGAACGTGCCGGCAATGAAGGAGCCGAAGGCGGAAATGCCGAGCGCAGGGCCAGCGCGTCCCTGCTTCGCCATCTGGTGGCCGTCGATGCAGGTGACGACGGAAGCTGCCTCGCCGGGAATGTTGACCAGGATCGAGGTGGTCGAGCCGCCATACATCGAGCCATAATAGATCCCGGCCATCATGATGATGCCGGATTCCGGCGTGCCCGATAGCGTCACGGGCAGCAGCAGCGACATCGCTGAGATCGGCCCGATACCCGGCAGCACGCCGACCAGCGTGCCGATGAAGACACCGATGAAGCAGTAGAGCAGGTTGACCGGCAGCAGTGCGACGCCGAACCCATGCGCGACATTGACAAGCGTATCCATAGGGTCAGCCGATCCCGAACAGGCCCGAGGGCAGCTGGATCAACAGCAGCCGCTTGAGCACCCACCACATGCCTGATGGCACCAGCACGGCGATCGGGATCGCCAGCGTCCAGCGAACGGGATCGATCAGCCGCAACAGCAGCAGCACCAGGGGGATCGACGACAGCAGGAAGCCGAGTGGCTCCAGTGCAATGGAGAATGCCACGAGACAGGCAATCAGCAGGAGCGGCTTGCTCCAGCGCACATTCTCCCAGCGCGAGGCCAGCGTCGGCGCGCCCTCGGTGATCGCCGAGACGATGATGGCGCCTGCGAACACGCACATCAGGATGCCCGTGTAGAACAGCACGTAGCCGGAGCCGGGATCGTTGATGCTGCCGAGCTTGAGCTTCATGCCGGACCAGATCACGAAGCCGCCGAGCCCAAGCCCGATCAGCCCGCCCCAGAGCTCGGAATTGCTGAGGCGGAGTTTGACGTTGGTTTGATCGCTCATCGGCACTCTCTCGGCCGTTCCCCGGACGCTGCGCAGCGCGAAGCGGTGCGCTGCAGAGCCGGGGCCCATGGGTTCGTGGCAAAGGTGGGTCCCGGCTCTGCGGTGCACCGCTGAAGAAGCGCTGCACCGCGTCCGGGACACGGAAGTGGCTCGGCCCTACTTCTTCGCAAGCCCGAGCGTATCGATCACCTTGCGCTCGGACTCCGTGACCTCGACGACGAACTTCTTGTAGTCCTCGGTGTTCTTGTAGTTCGGCACCATGTCGTATTTGGCGAGCGTCGCGACCACCGCGGGATCCTCGACCGCCTTCTTGAAGGCATCGTGCAGCTTGGCGACGATCTTTGGATCCATGCCTTTCGGGCCGGCGATGCCGAAGGGGGAATCATAGACCATGGGATAGCCGAGCTCCTTCAGCGTCGGCGCGTCGGGATAGTTCGGCGAGCGTGCGCCGGTCCACACCATCAGCAGCCGCAGCTTGCCGGCGTCGACCAGCGGCCGCCATCCCGTGGAGTCCGCCTGAAGCATCGTGTGCTGTCCCAGCACCGCGGCGTTGGTCTCCGCGCCACCCTTGAAAGGAACTTGCGTCAGCTTGATGCCGGACATCGCGGCGATCTGCTCCATGCCGATATGCAGCGAGGTGCCGGCGCCCGGCGTGGCATAGGTCACCTTGCCCGGATTCGCTTTCGCGAACTCCACGACGTCCTTCCAGCTCTTGAACTGCGACTCCGCGCTGGTGGTCACACCGAAGGTGTAGCCGGTGAGATGGATGATGTAGGTGAAGTCCTTTGCCGGATCCCACGACACTTCCTGCATCAAGGGCAGGCGGAACACGGTGATCGGAATCTGCGAGATGGTGTAGCCATCCGGCTTCGCGGCCGCCGCCATGGTCGCCGGGCCCACCGTGCCGCCGCCGCCGGCCTTGTTGTCGATCACGATCGGCTGCCCCAGCACCTTCGAGGCGCTGTCGGCGATGGCGCGCATGGAGATATCGGTCGATCCGCCGGCCGGCCATGGCACGATCAGCGTGATCGGCTTGCTGGGATAGTCCTGCGCGCTGGCGGCAGTCGAGAGCAATGCGCCCATGACAGCATGCATCGCGGCAAATGCGATCGTCTTCAGCCCGTATCGCGGCATCGAAACTCCTCCCCTCGCGGCGGCCTCTTTGCGGGCCGCCGTTTCTCGTTCTTACGCGGCGATTGTTCCTGAAATCGAGGGAGAAGAAAAGCGCATTGCGCAGATCGCGGGTGCCGGGCGGTGCGGCAAGCCCGGTCGAGGCGGCACATGCGACAATTCGTCGTTTGGTGGTGTGCCGAGAGGCGGAATTTGAGGAAGCCGTTATGCCACGCGCCGGACCGAACTCAGCGTCTCGATGGTGCGGCCGACCTCCGATGCGGGGCACGGCCTGCCGAAATAATAGCCCTGCACGGCGGTGCAGCCGCATTCGCGGACGAAGTCGAGTTGTTCCTCGGTCTCCACGCCCTCCGCGGTCGTTTCGACGCCGAGCACGGAGCCGAGGCTCGCGATGGTGCGGACGATGGCAACGCTCTCCGGACTTTCGCCGAGCGTGCCGACAAAGGAGCGATCGATCTTGATGCGATCGAATGGAAATTTGCGCAAGTAGCTCAGCGAGGAATAGCCGACGCCGAAATCGTCGAGGCTGACGCGTACCCCTAACGCGCGAAGCTGGTGCAGGATCTCGATCGTCGCGTCGCTGTCGTCGAGCAGCGCCGTCTCGGTGACCTCGAGCTCGAGCCGTTGCGGCGGCAGGCCGGCTTCGGCAAGTGCGCTCGTGACCATCGCCACCAGCCCGCGCGAACGGAACTGCACCGGCGACAGATTTACCGCGACAGTGACATCGGGCCAGGACGCGGCGGTCGCACAGGCGCTGCGCAGCACCCATTCGCCGATCGGAACGATCAGCCCGGTCTCTTCAGCGATCGGAATGAACTCGGCCGGCGAGACGAAGCCGCGCGACGGATGTTTCCAGCGCAGCAGCGCCTCGAACCCGGTGAGCTCGGACGAATCGAGCCGCAGCTGCGGCTGGAACACCAGATGGAATTCACGCGCCTCGAGCGCGCCGCGCAGATCGTGCTCCAGCGCGTGCCGACTGCGCGCCTCTTCCTCCATCTCGGGCTCGAACAGCTGATAGGCGCCGCGCCCCTTGGCCTTGGCCTGGTACAGCGCGAGATCGGCGCATTTCATCAGCTCGTCGGCATCGAGCCCGTGGTCGGGCGCGATCGCGATGCCAACGGAGACGCCGACATGGATCGACTGGCTTTCCAGTGGCGGCGGATGACCGATGACCTCGACCAGGCGCCGGGCCAGCTTTTCCGCCGATTGCGGCTGCGGTCCGCGCTGGAGGACGGCGAACTCGTCGCCGCCAAGGCGCGCGACGGTGTCGTGCTCGCCGACATTCTCCTTCAGCCGCGCCGCGACCCAGCGCAGCAGCCGGTCGCCGGCGGCGTGGCCGAGGCGGTCGTTGACGGTCTTGAAATTGTCGAGGTCGAAGCACAGCACGGCCATCGCGCCGCCGGCGATCGCGACCTGGTTCAATCCCTCACCCATCTTTTCGCGGAACAGCATGCGGTTGGGCAGGTCGGTCAACGAATCGTGCCGCGCCATGTGCGCGACGCGCGCCTGGGCCTTGTGGCGCTCGGTGACGTCCTCGTAGGTGACGACCCAGCCGCCATGCTCCATCCGCTTGTGATTGAGCTTGATGATGCGGCCGTCGCTCAAATGGCGGTGCAGCGTATGCTCGCCCTCGCGTAGCCGCTCGACGTAATCGGCATAGAGCCGCGTGGCTGTGGTGTTCTGATGAATGCCGAGCTCGCAGCTGTGCTCCATGATTTCGCGCATCGAGACGCCGGGCTTCACGACATCAGGCGACAGGCCGTACATCTCGATGTAGCGGCGATTGCACACGATGACGCGCAGGCTCGCATCGAGCATGCACAGGCCCTGGCTCATGTTGTTCAACGCCGCGTCGAAGCGGCGATACTGCTCGCTCAGCTCCTCGATCGCGTGCTCGCGTTCGGTGATGTCCTCGTAAGTGGCGACGAAGCCGCCCTCGGCCAGAGCGCAGTACCTGACCGAAATCACGGTGTCGTTCGACATCCGACGGCGCATCGGGGAGGCGTCGTGATTGGCGATCCTCGCACTGGCGGCTTCCAGCAGCTGTTGCGGGCTGTATTCGGAAGAGAACGCGCCGTTCGCCATCGAGCGCTCGATCAGCTCGGCGAGATGCGTGCCGGGCCTGGTCTCCTCCGGCGACAGCAGGTAGATCTTGCGGTAGGTGGCGTTGCAAACGCGAAGGCGCATGTCGCTGTCGTAGAAGGCGAGCCCGTGCGCCATGTTCTCCATCGCGGCATCGAGAATGAAGTTCTGCTGCCGCAGCGTCTCTTCATATTGCAGCCGCTCGGTGACGTCCTCGTGCACGGTCACCCAGCCGCCGTCGGGCAGGAAGCGCGAGACCGTCTGCACCATGCGTCCGTCATAACGCATCACCAGCAGGGATTTCGCCTTTCTGGCGCGCACGTCCTCCAACCGGGATTTATGGAATTCGTCGGCCGCCATGCCGGGCAAATTGCCGCGCGACACCCAATGGTCGAGCACCGTGCGATGCGAGGCGCCCGGCTTCACGATCTCGGGGTCGAGATCGTAGAGGTTCAGGAACCGTTCGTTGCAGACGACGACACGGCTGTCGGCATCGTACATGATGAGGCCGTGCGACATGTTGGAGAGCGCGTGCTGGCTGCGCTCGGTCTGCACGCGCAATTCCGCCTCGAGCCGGGCGAGGCGGGTGACATCGTCGCAGATCGTCATCCAGCCGCCGCCGGGAAGCGGCTTGAGCTCGAGCGACATCACGAGGCCGGTCGCAAGCTGCTGCTCGGTCCGGAACGGCTTTCCCCCCGCGATCTGCGCGATCCGCGCCGAGTAGAGCGTGTCGAGCTGGTCCTGGGGAAAGTTGCCGCGCATCGCACTATGCGCAAGCACCTCGCGGTAGCTCGTGCCCACGCGCACGATGTCGGCCGACATGTCGAACAGCGACAGGTAACGCTGGTTGACCAGCACGATCCGGTTGTCGGCATCGTAGACGCAGACGCCTTGTTCCATGTGGTCGAGTGCAAGCTGGCTCAGCGCGACCAGGGCCTCCGGGCCCTGCTCGCGGCGTGCACCAAGCTCGTTGTCGCAGGTCGATGTCATGGGGTTGGCGGGGTCTCGGCGGGCAATAGACTTAACGCAACCTAATTCAGCCGCCGAGGGTAGCGAAGAGGCCGGAAAATTCCCTTAAGCGCAGTAGTTTACGGAGGGTGACTGGCGATGGAGAGCGCGTCGGAAATGCGGAGGTGCGCGCGAGAGTTGGCCGGGAGGGCGCGTCAAATGAAGTATCGTCCCTGCGAAAGCAGGGACCCATAACCACAGAGAAAGGTTTGACGAAGATTGGAAGTGAAGGGACCTTCCCGTGGTACCAGCATTGCGGCTTAGAGACAGATCACGCGGTATGGGTCCCTGCGCCCGTGCGCAATTGCGCACTAGGCAGGGACGACAGCGGTGGTCTGGTCCGACAGCCTTCCCTACGGTCCGTACAACACCAGTTCCGTATCGGTGAGATCGCCGAGCTGCGGCCGATCCGGTCCCTTGAAATATTTGCGACCGCGCCGCTCGGTATAAATACCGACCAGGCCAGGAAGCGGTTCGTTGGAATCGATCGCCACCGCGATCTTGCCGAGCCGAAGCAGCAGCCGGCCGATGCGACCTGCGCAGGCGGCGTATTCCGCGGCGCTGCGGCAATAGATCAGCTTCATCGCAGGGGGCGCGATGAAGCCGCGGCGGATCCGCACCGGTTGCAGGATGAAGGGGAATGTTCCCTTCGGCGTGCGGCAGACGAGGCTGAGGCAATTGTAGCGCGCATGCCGTGTCAGCAGCTCGGTTTCGCCTTCGGAAAGTCCCTCGATCGTCTTGGCGTGAGGCGAGATGACCTCGATCTCGCTCCAGCGCGGAGGCCGCGCCAGGGCAGGAACCGAGAAGAATATGCCGCGGCAATAGGCGCGAAAGCCCTGCGTTTCGATGATCGGCCAGGTCCACGGTGCCGGGCTGATGTTGAAATAGGTCACGTCCTTGTGCCGCTGCGCGATCTTGGTCAGCAGCGGAGCATAGTTGCGGTAGGCCGGATCGACATACCAGCTCGACAGGTTGCACTGGATGGCGGTCTCTTCGCCGTCCTTCCGCGCCGTGTAGATCAGCAGCAGCACGCCGACCGGCGTGCCGTCACTCTCGAGCATGTAGCCGAAGCGCGGATAGCCCTCCGGGACGGACCGGAAGGCCTGCCGGCGCAGACCCTGGATCCAATAGTTCCGCGAGCGGCCGACGAAGCCGCGCGTCAGCAGGTCCGCGACCGCTTCGGCGTCGGACTCGGTGATCTCGCGGCATCGGACCTTGGTGTGAATCACGCTCGTCTTACCCGTGGAAATGACCGGCCTCGTTTGGTCTATTGTTTCAGCATGATCTTTTCGGAAAACCGCTTCGCACTTTTCGTCGACGCGATCCTTCGGATCCGGATCATGCAGCTAGCGCCAGCCTTCGACATGGGCGTCGGCCGTGACCCGCGGCTGCAGGCCCAGGACGTCCCGCACCTTGGCGGGCCAGGCGGAAAGGTCGGTGCCGTGGGTGTGGAACATGGCGACAGCCAGCCGGTCCATGCCGAAGGCGACGCAGCCGGTGTGGGCTGGTTCGCCGCCGGCATCCTGGATTCCCCAGGTCGTGCCGAAATGCTCGCGGTGATAGTTGAAGCTCATGCAGGCCGTCGGCTGCTCTTCCGAGCGCAGCGGAATGAGCAGCTCGAACTTGAGCTGCTGCTGCTTCTGGCTCACCGCCTTCATCTGGCCGACACGACCGAAGAAAGGATCGCTGGCATAGTCGACACGGAAGGTGAGGCCGAGGTCGGTCGCGATCGCCTGCGCGCGCACCATCCAGCGCTCACGGAAATCGGCGACGTCGTCTGGGCTGCCGATGCAGACATATTCGCGCATCCGGAACGATTGCAGCCGGTCGAGATGTTTCGACGGCTCGCGGCGGAAGCAATCCGCGGCAACGTCGAAGCGCAGACCGCCCTTCGGCAAGGGGCCGCGGCTCGCCGCGATCGGATAGACCGGATAGCAGGCGGCGGGCGACAGCACGAGATCGGCGGGAGACAGCGAGGTGGTCCAGTCGCCGCCGGCATCGAAGCGGCTCACCGCGGCGTTGATCTCGCGCTCGGTGCCGTGCAGACCGCAAACGCAGCCGAGCAGATTCGGAAAGCTCTTGAGGTAGCCGGATTTCTCCAGCTGAGCCCGGCTCATCACCGGCGGGAAGCGCATCACCTCGGTGCCGCTCTCGCGATGGCTCGTGATCAGCGCCGCGAGTTTCTCGACGACGCCTTCATAGAGCGCGGTGCGGGCATAGACGCCGTCGGCGCCCATGCGGTGGAACAGCTTGTCGGCCAGATGATCGAGCGGATCGATCATCTGCGGCGCGGTCGCGGGCGAGTCGGGGAGGATGGCAATATTCATGGCGCGATGTCCTGCTATCTCAAAATTGTTATTGTTGATTCAGTCGTGAAGGCTTGTCGGCACGCCACTCATCAGCGTCGATGTCGCGGCATTGGCCAGAATGCGGTCGTTGTTGATCATGATCGGGGACGACAGCACGTCGCGGAGGTGCCGGCCCATGGTGAACTCGCCGTCGTTGCGGTAGCCGGAGAGGCCGGCTGTGCGCATCGCATGCATCACGGTCTCGACCGCGAGTTCGGAAGCCTGCACCTTCAGCAGCGTGATCGAGGACTGGAAGTCGAGCGAGCCGAGGGCGCGCTCGTCATGCTCGGCGCGGGCAAAGGCATCGATATTAGTCGACAGCAGCGCACGCAGCTTCGCCAGCGACATCTTGGCGGCGGTGAAATGCGCCGCGGCCGGCGGCATCTGGCCGCCGGAGGTGCGGGCCGCCTTGCGGACGAAGGCTTGCGCGCGGGTCACGGCTGCGGCGGCGATGCCGGCCCAGGCCGACGACCAGCACAGATGTGCGAACGGCGTCATGGTCTGGGCGTGGATCTTGTCATAGGATTCCGGGAAGACGCGATCGGCGGGACAATCGACCTTCAGCTCGAAGCCGGTCGAGCAGGTGCCGCGCATGCCGAGCGTTTCCCAGCCCAGCGTCCGCTTCAGCGAATAATCGTCCTTGGCGAGCGCCAGCAGAACCTGGTCGGAGGCGGCGGCCTCGGTAGCGCGGCGGGCGATGGTGACGAGGCCGTCGGCTTCCGCGCCGTAGGAGATCACGGTGGCGTCGCGCACCAGCGAGACGGTGTCGCCGGCGTGATCGACGGCAGCGGCGCTGGCGCGGATGTTGCCGCCGTTCTGGCCTTCGGTGGTAGAGGAGGCGAGCAGCCACTGGTCGCGGGCGACCCGGCGCATCATGGTCTCCATCCAGGGGATGCCGTGGCCGTGCCTGACGACGCAGGCGACCTTGGTCTGGTGCATCGCGTAGATCATCGCGGTCGAGGCGCAGGCGCGTCCGAGCGTGTAGCAGATGTCGGTGACGTCGTAGATGGAGGCACCGAAGCCGCCGAACTCGACCGGGATCATGACGCCGAGCAGCTTCTGCTCGCGCGCGACCTCGAAAGCCTTGTGCGGGAAACGAGCGTCGCGATCGACCCCGTCTGCGTCGGCCGCGGCAGCTGCGGCGGTTCGGGAGGCGCGCTCGATCAGGGAGGGGCCCTGCTCGAGGAATCCCGTCTGCGTTTCGTCGACAGTGAGGACTGCTTCACGCACGTTCATACTCGTCCGCCTCCGGTTTGCCGTTCGAGATCGCCGGCATCATTCGCGATGCACGTAAGCGATCCTCCGGCCATCTTTGCTTGTGAGACGAGGCTACGGATTTAATTCAAATTCGTCGATGAAATAGAGGGTAAACAAAGTCCAATTCCGAACGAACAGTTAAGGTCCGGTTGTTTGCATCACCCGTTTTTCCAGCATCGCGTTAGGACTCTGGAAGAAGCCTGAATTTCAGACAATCTGAGTCATCGTTTACTAAGAAACGCGAAGTATTGGTGTCGCCCATTGCGGGACCGACAGGCCGTGCCCATCGTAGCGGCAAGCCGGTCCGACCTTTGACAGACAGACGGGAATTTGCCGATGCAAGCCTTTGATACCGACGTACGTAATCGCATCATCAAGCTGGTGAAGGGCACCCTCGAGCAGAATTCGCTCGTGGCCGATGTCACGCCGTCTGCCAAGCTCGTCGATGTCGGCCTGACCTCGATGGACATGGTCAATCTGATGCTCGGCGTCGAAGCCGAGTTCGACTTCACCATTCCGCAGTCCGAGATCACGCCGGAGAATTTCCAGTCGGTCGAGACGCTGGAGCGGATGGTGGCGACCCAGCTGCAGCTGGCGACCGCGGCTTAAGCAAACGGTGTCGTCCCTGCCTAGTGCGCAATTGCGCACGTGGCGCAGGGACCCATACCGCGGAATCTCTCGACCTTATGACGGTCGAAGTACCGAACTACGAGTCTTCGCCAACCCAAGGGCTGTGGTTATGGGTCCCTGCGTTCGCAGGGACGACACTGAGTGTGGGGCCTGCGCCCTCACACTACTATCATCGCCCCCACCACCCCCGTTCCAAAACCGCCGCAAAACTGGCATAGCTTAACCATGTCGCACGTGGCGAACAGGGTGGAGCAGGCATGACGCAGGCGGTATTGGGCATCATCGGCGGCTCGGGCATTTATGATTTGCCGGGCCTCGAGGGTGCGCGCGAAGAGGTGATCAGGAGCCCCTGGGGCGAGCCGTCGGCGCCCGTGCGCCGCGGCACCATCGCAGGGTTGCCGATCGTATTCCTGCCGCGGCATGACAAGGGGCACCGGCTGTCGCCCTCCGACATCAACTACCGCGCAAATATCGACGTTCTGAAGCGGGCCGGTGTCACCGATTTGATCTCGCTGTCGGCCTGCGGTTCCTTCAGGGAGGAGCTGCCGCCGGGCACCTTCGTCCTCGTCGACCAGTTCGTCGACCGCACCCACAAGCGCGAGAGCTCGTTCTTCGGCCGGGGCTGTGTCGCGCATGTGTCGATGGCGCATCCGGTTTCTCCACGTCTGCGCATTCATATTGCCGCGGCCGCGGAAGCCGAAAGCATCGCGATCGCGCGTGGCGGCACTTATGTCTGCATGGAAGGGCCGCAATTCTCCACCTATGCGGAGAGCATGACCTATAAGACGCTGGGCTATTCCGTGATCGGCATGACCAACATGCCGGAGGCGAAGCTCGCGCGTGAGGCGGAGATCTGTTACGCCACGGTGGCGATGGTGACGGATTTCGATTGTTGGCATCCCGATCACGACGCCGTCACCGTGCAGGACATCATCCGCGTGCTGACCTCGAACGCCGACAAGGCCAAGGCCTTGGTGGCGCGGCTGGCAAAGGACTTTCCGCGCGAGCATGAGCCCTGTCCAATCGGTTCGGACCGCGCGCTCGACACCGCGCTGATCACCGCGCCCGAGGCGCGCGATCCCGAGCTGCTGAAGAAGCTCGACGCGGTGGCCGGGCGCATCCTGCGCGTGAAGTGAAAGGCAGAATGCCATGAAGGTCGACGGCAAGCATTTTCGCAGCATCTGGCGCGAGCATGACGGCTGGTCAATCGGTGCGATCGACCAGCGCCGGCTGCCGCATGAGTTCGTCGTCGCGAAGCTGACATCCTGCGAAGACGCGGCCGTCGCCATCCGCGACATGCTGGTGCGGGGCGCGCCGCTGATCGGTGCCACGGCGGCCTACGGCATGGCGCTCGCCATGCGCGAGGACGCCTCCGACGCAGGCCTGAAGTGCGCTTACGACACGCTGGTGGTGGCGCGGCCGACCGCGATCAATCTGAAATGGGCGCTGGACGAGATGCGCATGGCGCTCGCGCCGATCGATCCGCTGGAGCGCGCCGAGGCGGCCTATGCGCGCGCCGACGAGATCGTCGAGCAGGATGTCGAGATCAACCGCGGCATCGCCGGCAACGGGCTGAAGCTGATCGAGGCAATTGCATCGAAGAAGCGTGGCGAGATCGTCAACGTATTGACCCATTGCAACGCCGGTTGGCTCGCTACCGTCGACTGGGGCACGGCGACGGCGCCGATCTATCTCGCGCATGAGCGCGGCATCAAGGTCCATGTCTGGGTCGACGAGACGCGTCCGCGCAACCAGGGCGCCTCGCTCACGGCCTGGGAGCTCGGTCATCATGGCGTGCCGCACACGGTGATCCCCGACAACACCGGCGGGCACCTGATGCAGCACGGCATGGTCGATCTTGCCATCGTCGGCACCGACCGCGTCGCCGCGAATGGCGATGTCTGCAACAAGATCGGCACCTATCTGAAGGCGCTCGCCGCCCACGACAATGGCGTGCCGTTCTATGTCGCGCTGCCGTCGCCGACGATCGATTTTAGCGTCCATGACGGCATCCGCGATATTCCGATCGAGCAGCGCAGCGGGGTTGAAGTCACCGACATGACCGGCCGCACGGCCGATGGAAGGCTGGAGACGGTGCGCATCGTGCCAGAGGGATCGCCGGTCGCGAACTACGCTTTCGACGTGACGCCGGCGCGGCTCGTGACGGGCTTGATCACTGAGCGCGGCGTGCTGAAGCCGGATCGCGACGAGCTGGCGGCGGCGTTTCCGGAGCGGATCGCGGCGGCGGAGTAGGCTCCGCCGTCATTGCGAGCTCTCGTAGGGTGGGCAAAGGCGCGAAAGCGCCGTGCCCACGACCTTCATCTCCGTCGCGCCATTTTTGGTGGGCACGCTCCGCTTTGCTCACCCTACGGCTGCGGAATAAGTTGTGCCTACCCGAGCTGCAACCCCGTCGCCGCCTCAAGCTCCGCGATCGCCTGGGCGCCGCTCGTCACCTTGATCGTGGTCATGCCCATCTCGCGCGCGGGTTTCAGATTGACGCCGAGATCGTCGAGATAGACGCAATTGTTCGGATCGACCTTCAGCGTCTCGACCATCAGCCTGTAGATTCGCGGATCAGGCTTGCGCAGGCCGATCTTGGCGGATTCGATCACGTGGTCGAACAACACCATGACTTCGGCGATATAGAGGGAGCGCCCGGTCATGCTGCCGATGGCATTGGCAGGCAGATTGTTGGTGATGCAGCCGGTCTTGAATTGCGCCTTGATGCGCTTCAATGCCTCGACCATCTCGGGGCGCAGATCGCCCTGCAGCAGCGGCAGCACGTCGCGGCCGCGCACCTCCGCGCCGAGTGCGAGCGATTCCGTGGCGAACAATTCGTCGAAGGTGTCGATATCGACTTCGGCCCGCTCGAACTTGGCCCAGGCGTTTTCCAAATGGTTGGTGGCGTTGGTCCTGCGTATGATGTCGACGGGCAAGCCGCGCTCGGTCTCGAACCGCGCGAATGCCTCGAACGGCGAACTCGTCAGCACGCCGCCAAAATCAAAGATCACAGCTTCGATCGCCAATGTCCTGCCCTCGTCAATTCCTTTCCAAGAGGGCTAGCATGCGCTATCGGCAAGGACCAGTCCGAAGCAAATCAGGCGCTCCCCGAACCGACTGACGAGACATGTTCCCCATGAAGACAATCGCGACATTCGCCGCGGTCACTCTGGTGCTCGCCACGCCCGCTCATGCCATTGTTGGCGGCGGCACGCCGCAGGCCGATGGCGTCGCGCGCGCCGTCGTCACCATCGTCGGCTCGCGCGGCAATTCTTGCACCGGCACTCTGATCGCGCCGAAGATCGTATTGACCGGCGCTCACTGCTTGCCGCCGGGCGCGGACTACAAGATCGTCGATCGCAGCGGTGGCGCACCGCAATTGCTGAACGTGCGCACCATCGCGATCCATCCGGGCTATAAAGCGCAGGTGCATCGTGCCGGTGCAGACGTGGCGCTATTGCAACTGGAAATTCCACTCAAGGGAAAATCGGCGGTGCCGGTTGGCGCGCCGAATATTCCAATCCAGGTCGGTAGCCGTTTCGTCATTGCCGGTACCGGTGTCACCGTGCGCGGTGATGGCAGGAGCGGCGGGGCCACGCGCGTCGCGGGCCTTGTCGTCACGGGCCAGCCCGGCACGCTTCAGATCCGCCTGGTCGATCCCGTAACCAACGGTGTTCGCGACGGAATTGGCGCTTGTACCGGCGATTCCGGTGGTCCTGTGTTCGAGGACAAGCCGAACGGCGCCGTGCTTGTCGGTGTCATCAGCTGGGCGACGGGACCGAACGCCGGCGATGGCTGTGGCGGATTGACGGGGGTCACGCCGCTCACGCTCTACCGCGACTGGATCTTGCAGACCGCGCGGAGCTGGGGTGCGGCACTGTGATTTGACCGCGACTTGATCTATGTCATTTTGAAGCGGAAGCGCGGCGGGTGATCATGCCGGCCGCGGAGGAAACGCGTCGTCCGTCAAGGGCGGCCACAAAAACAAGCAAGGCATAGAAGCAACAATGAATGTCGCTGTTCGCAGTCACGCCACGGCCAAACAGGCTTCTGAACATTTCGACGTACTGATCGTCGGCGCCGGCATCTCCGGCATCGGCAGCGCCTATCACATCAACAAGCAGCTTCCAGGCACCAGCTACGTGATCCTGGAAACGCAGGCGACGTTCGGCGGCACATGGAGCACGCATCGTTATCCCGGCATCCGCTCGGACAGTGATCTCCATACGTTCGGCTATAGCTTCAAGCCCTGGGTCGGGCCGCCGATCGCGACCGCCGAAGAAATCCTCGCCTACATGAACGAGGTGATCGACGACAACGATATCGCGCGGCATATCCGCTACAAGCACAAGATCAATTCCGCGAGCTGGTCGAGCGAGCGGAGTCTCTGGACCATCGAGGCGGTGACGACCGACACCGGCGAGCCGAAGACGTTCACCGCGAATTTCCTCTGGATGTGCCAGGGCTATTACCGCCATTCGGAAGGCTATACGCCGGAATGGAAGGGCACCGATCGCTTCAAGGGCCGCGTCGTCCATCCGCAGACCTGGCCTGATGATCTCGACCTCACGAACAAGAAGGTCGTGGTGATCGGCTCAGGCGCGACTGCGGCAACGCTGGTGCCGAACATCGCGGACAAGTGCGCGCATGTCACCATGCTGCAGCGTTCGCCGACCTATTTTCGCCTCGGCCGCAACGCCATCGAGATCGCGGAGGAGCTGCGCAGGCTTCAGGTCGATGAGGCCTGGATCCACGAGATCGTTCGGCGCAAGATCCTGTTCGAGCAGGATGCCTTCACGAAACTCTGCGTGTCCAAGCCAGAACAGGTCAAGAAAGACCTGATCGGCCAGATCAGCGCGGTGCTCGGTCCCGACTACGACGTCGAGACGCACTTCACGCCGACTTACCGGCCGTGGCGGCAGCGCATCGCGTTCGTGCCCGATGCCGATCTGTTCAAGGGCATCGCCAGCGGCAAGGCCTCCGTTGTCACCGACGAGATCGAATGCTTCGTCGAGAACGGCATTCAGCTCAAATCCGGCAAGCTGCTGGAAGCCGATGTCATCGTCACCGCGACCGGCTTCAATCTCGCGGCGCTCGGCGACATCGCCTTCGAGATCGACGGCAAGCCGCTGGCGTTCGGCGACACCGTCACCTATCGCGGCATGATGTTCACGGGCGTTCCGAACATGGTCTGGGTGTTCGGCTATTTCCGCGCCAGCTGGACGCTGCGCGTCGATCTGGTCGCAGATTTCGTCTGCCGGCTTCTTGGCCATATGAAGGACAAGGGCGCGAAGAAGGTCGAGGTGCGCTTGCGCGCCGAAGACCACAACATGCCGATCCTGCCCTGGATCGATCCGGAAAACTTCAACCCCGGCTATATGATGCGCAACATGGACCTGTTGCCCAAGCGCGGCGACAAGCCGGAATGGCAGCACAGCCAGGATTACTGGACCGAGAAGGACGAGATCCCGAAGACGGATCTGGATGACAAGGCGTTTGTTTACCGGTGAGGGCGCTGATCGTGTGAGAGGCGGATGTGATTGCCACACACTCCGCCGTCGTCCCGGGGCGCGAAGCGAACCCGGGACCCATAGCCACAGGGAGAAGTGGTTATGGGCACTCGGAGTTGCCGACTCGCGGAAGATTGCTTCCTGTGGTTATGGGTCCCGGATCGGCGCTTCGCTTGTCCGGGACGACACCGTCGGTTGGGTGAGCGGCGTACCAACTCATCCACACCGCGGCTCTACGAATTCCTTCGCGTCGTATTCGCCGCAATCGCCGCCGCCGCCGTGCGGTTCTCCACGCCAAGCTTGGCGTAGATCTGCTCGAGATGCTTGTCGACCGTTCGCGGGCTGAGGCCCAGGATTTGCGCGATGTCGCGGTTGGTCTTGCCCTTGCTGAGCCAGGCCAGCACCTCGCCCTCGCGGGTGGTGAGACCGAGTTCGCTGGTGAATTCGGGGGGCAGCGCGGTGCCGGACTCCCTGGAGAGCCGCAGCAGGAACTCGTTCGGCGCGGTTTCGCCCATGTAATAGAGCCGAAGCTGCGGGTTGTCGGGCAAGGAAGCCGCCTGGGACTTCGAACTGCCCTTGGCCCTGGCCTGCTCCAGCCATTGCAGCAGCGATGGCGGCAGGACGAAATCGTCAGCCTGTGCGCCGTGATGATCGGACAGCAGCTTCTGCGCCTGCGGCGTCGCCCACAGCACTTGGCCCTGGCGGTCGACCGCGAACAGGAAGCGGCCGGAGACGTCGAGCGCCGTGCGCGCGCTCTGGGTCAGGCGGGCATTGCCGAGATGGACGCGGATGCGCGCCAGCATTTCCTCGATCACGATCGGTTTTGTCACGTAATCGACGCCACCGGCCTCGAGCCCGCGAACGATATGCTCGGTTTCGGCGAGGCCCGTCATGAAAATCACGGGGACATTGGCAAGACCCGCATCGCGCTTGAGCCGACGGCAGGTCTCGAAGCCGTCGATGCCGGGCATCACGGCATCGAGCAGCACGATGTCGGGCGTGATCTGGTCGATGATGCGGATCGCCGCCGCGCCGTCGAGCGCCACCATCACCGTCATGCCGGCGCCGTCGAGCGCGTCGGTGAGCAGCCGCAGCGTTTCGGGAGAGTCATCCACGACGAGCGCGACGTCGCGCTTTTTCGACTCAATGTTCATGCGCATGCAACGTCTTCAATGTGGCCATGTACTGCTCGAGATCGAAGCGGTCGACCAGCGACCGCATCTGCGCGACGAAGTCGGCGTGTTCCGGATGCTCGCTGCCGATCTCGTCCAGCTTCAATTGGATGCCCTTGACGTAGCCGATCCTGCCGAGCCCGATCAGCGCCTCGATGTGCCGCGCCGGCGGCCTCGATCCGCTTTCGGGGCGCCAGAACGGCACCGCGATCTCGTCCGAGCCGTATTGCCATTCGATCTTGAGGAGCTGGCGGATCGTCTCCAGAAGCCTCGGGATGTCGATCGGCTTCATCAGATAGCCGTCATGGAAGGGCTGCGCCAGCGGCGCGCCGTGGGCCTCGATCGCGCTGGCCGACACCATCAGGATGCGCGCCTGGTGATGGCCGCTCGCGCGCAAGGCCTCCGCGACGGCCCAGCCGTCCATGGCGGGCATCGAGATGTCGAGCAGGAACATATCGGGCCGGCAATGCTGCGCCAATGCGAGGCAGCCGGGGCCGTCGGGGGCGCTGAGCAGGATGAAGCCGAGCGGCGTCAGCACCTCGCGCAGGAGGTCGCGATGCACGGGGTCGTCGTCGGTGATGAGGATGGTCTTGCGCGCGCCGTGATAGCCGGAGATCGGAGCCTCCACCGGCGCGATGCGCTGGGGATTGATGACCTCCGAGAGCAGGATCTTGACCTTGAACGTTGAGCCGGTGCCGACCGTGCTCATGACCTTGATATCGCCGCCCATCACGCCGGCGAGCAGACGGCTGATGGTCAGGCCGAGCCCGGTGCCGGTTTGTGGCTGCGAGACGCCGAGCGCACCGCGCTCGAACGGCGCGAAGATGCGTTCGAGATCGTCGCCCTGGATGCCGGGACCGGTGTCGATCACCTCGAACTCCGCGACGGGGCTGCGATAGTGCACCACGAACTGCACGCTGCCGGTCTGGGTGAACTTGATGGCGTTCGAGAGCAAATTGATCAACACTTGGCGCAGCCGCTTCTCATCGGCATAGACCACCAGCGGTAAATACGCCGGCCGCCTGAACACGAAATCGATGCCCTTGGCAGCGGCCTGAAGGCGGAACATGCCCACGAGCTGATCGAGGAACTCGCTGAAGCGCACCTCGTCGCGCGACAGGTACAGCCGTCCCGCCTCGATCTTGGAGATGTCCAGAATGCCGTCGATCAGGCCGGAGAGGTGATCGGCGCTGCGGCGGACGACGCGGACCTGATCGCGCGGCTTGGTGTTGAGCGTCGTGTCCTGCTCCAGGAGCTGAGCATAGCCGCTGATCGCGTTCAGCGGTGAACGCAGCTCGTGGCTCAGGCCCACCACGTAGCGGCTCTTGGCGAGGTTGGCGGATTCGGCAACCTCCTTGGCGCGCTGCAGCTCGGCGTCGGTGCGCTTGTGGGCGTCTATCTCCTGGATCAGCAGCGCGGTCTGCCGCCGGGTCTCCTCCTCGGCGGCCCGGCGGCTCTGTTGTGCCAGCACGAACAGCCACGCCACCACACCGATGATGATGCTGAGCGAGAAGAACACCTTCCAGAGCACGTCGGAGACGAGCGTATTCTCGCCATGCACGCTCGCCGAGGTCTGCAGATAGATCAGGCCCAGCACCAGCGCGACGAGGCCGGCGGAGACCACGAACACGCCGACATAATGGCCGAGTTGGGAATTGATGCGCGCGTAGATCGGCTGCGGCAGCAGCTTGCCCAGCGTCTCCGATACCTGCGCCTGGATCCGCGCGTGCGGCTTGCAGAGATCGTGGCATCGGGCATCCAGTGAGCAGCACAAGGAGCAAATCGGTCCGGCGTAAGCGGGGCAGGAGGCCATGTCCTCCGGCTCGAACGCGTGCTCGCAGATGCAGCACTGGATCGACTCGAGGTCCTGCCAACTCCGCTTCGGCTTGCGCGCGATGTAATATTTGCCGTCCGTGGCCCAGGCAATCAGCGGTGCGGTGAGGAAGGCAACGGCCAGCGCTATGAAGGCTGACAGCGCCTTCGCGGTAGGCCCGAACAGGCCGTAAAAGGCGCTGATGGAAACAATGGTCGCGATCGTCATCGCACCCACGCCGACCGGATTGACGTCGTAGAGATGCGCGCGTTTGAACTCGATCTGCTGTGGCCGCAATCCAAGCGGCTTGTTGACGACGAGATCCGCGACCAGCGCACCGACCCAGGCGATCGCGACGTTCGAATAGAGCGCCAGCGTCTGCTCCAGGGCCTTGTAGACGCCGATCTCCATCAACAGCAGCGCCACGATGACGTTGAAGACCAGCCAGACGACCCGGCCGGGATGGCTGTGGGTCAAGCGCGAGAAGAAGTTCGACCAGGCGATCGAGCCGGCATAGGCGTTGGTGACGTTGATCTTCACCTGGGACAGGATCACGAACGTGCCGGTCAACGCCAGCGCGAGGTCAGGCTGCGACAGCACATAGCGGAACGCTTCGAGATACATATGCGCGGGCTCGGCGGCCTCCTCGGGCGGCACCCCGTGGCTGAGCGCGAAGAAGGCGAGGAACGAACCCGCGAGGAGCTTCAGCGCGCCCAGCACGATCCAGCCCGGTCCTGCGCTCATCAGCGCCACCCACCAGGACGCCTTGGAGGCGCGGCGATCGCGCGGCAAAAATCGCAGGAAGTCGACCTGCTCGCCGATCTGCGCCACCAGCGAAAACACCACCGAGGCCGCAACCCCGAACAGTAGCAGGTCGAAATGCCCGTTGAGGTCGCCGTGCTCGCCTGAGAACTTGCGCCACTCCGTGAAGGAGTGCGGGTTGTGCCAGGCGATCGCCGCGAACGGAATGATGTGGAGCACGATCCACAGGGGCTGCGTCCACAATTGGAAGCGGCTGATCAGCGTGATGCCGTAGGCCACCAGCGGGATGATGACGACGGCGCTGATGAGGTAGCCGATCGGCCGCGGAATCCCGAAGCACATCTCGAGCGCGGACGCCAGGATCACGGCTTCGATCGCAAAGAAGATGAAGGTGAAGGACGCGTAAATCAGCGAGGTGACGGTGGAGCCGATATAGCCGAAGCCGGCGCCGCGCGTGAGCAGGTCGATGTCGATGCCGCATTTGGCGGCATAATAGGCGATTGGCACGCCACAGCAGAAGATAATGGTCGAGACCACGAGGATGGCCGCGGCGGCGTTGGTGACGCCATAGTTCAGCGTGATGGTGCCGCCGATCGCCTCCATCGCCAGGAACGAGATCGCGCCCAGCGCCGTGTTGGCGACCCGGGCGGCGGACCAGCGGCGCGCGCTCTTGGCCGTGAAGCGCAGCGCGTAGTCTTCCAGCGTCTGGTTGGCGACCCATTGGTTGTACTGGCGCCTGACGCGGTCTATTCGCTGCCGCCCTGCCACGCTCTACCCCACTCCTGATACGGACCCGGAGCCCTCGCAAATTCCGTACCAAAAGCCTACGTCGGCATTTTGCGGTGCAGTATACGCGATCTTGCGTATGCTGGCACTGCATAGATCCGAGCCATCCTCACCGGCACCAATCGCGTGTCCTCGAACAAAAGTGGGGTGCTCATGTCAGACGAACCAAACAAGGGCCTTTTGTCGCCGCTCCGGCGCAAACTATTGATGGGAATGGCCGCCGTGCCGGCCATCACGATGCTGCCGCGGGCATCCTTTGCGCAGGCTCCCGCGACCTCGGCGGTCAACACCACCGGCCTTGCGGTCACCGACACCGAGGTCACGGTCGGCATCCTGCATTCGGCGACCGGCACCATGGCCATCTCCGAGACCGGGTCGATCGAGGCCGAAAAGCTCGCCATCGAGCAGATCAATGCCATGGGCGGCGTGCTCGGGCGCAAGATCAAGTTCATCCAGGAGGACGGCGCCAGCGATTGGCCGACTTTCGCCGAAAAGGCCAAGAAGCTGCTGGTCAACGACAAGGTCGCGGCGATCATGGGCTGCTGGACCTCGGCCTCCCGCAAGGCGGTGCTGCCGGTCATGGAGCAGTACAACGGCATGCTCTATTACCCGACCTTCTACGAAGGCCTCGAGCAGTCCAAGAACGTCATCTACACCGGCCAGGAGGCGACCCAGCAGATTCTCGCCGGCCTGAACTGGATCGCCAAGGAAAAGGGCGCGAAGTCGTTCTTCTTCATCGGCTCCGACTACATCTGGCCGCGCACCTCGAACAAGATCGCGCGCAAGCACGTCGAGAACGTGCTGAAGGGCAAGGTGGTCGGCGAGGAATACTATCCGCTCGGCAACACCCAGTTCAACTCGGTCATTAACAAGATCAAGCTGACCAAGCCCGACGTGATCTTCACCGACGTCGTGGGCGGCTCGAACGTCGCCTTCTACAAGCAGCTCAAGGCCGCCGGCATCGACCTCTCCAAGCAGGCGCTGCTGACGATCTCGGTGACCGAAGACGAGATCGACGGCATCGGCGGCGAGAACATCGCGGGTGCCTATGCCTGCATGAAGTACTTCCAGTCGCTCGACAATCCGAACAACAAGGCCTTCGTGCCGGCGTTCAAGAAGGCGTGGGGCGAGAAGACGGTGATTGGAGACGTCACCCAGGCTGCCTATCTCGGCCCGTGGCTGTGGAAGTTGACGGTGGAGAAGGCGGGTTCCTTCGACGTCGACAAGATCGCAGCGGCTTCGCCCGGCGTCGAGTTCAAGGGCGCGCCGGAAGGCTATGTGCGCATCCACGAGAATCATCACCTCTGGTCGAAGACCCGGGTGGGACGCGCCAAGCTCGATGGCCAGTTCGAGCTGATCTACGAGACCGCCGATCTCGTTGAGCCCGATCCGTTCCCGAAGGGCTACCAGTAAGCTGCGGCGCCCGTCGCGCTTTTCCTCAAGTCCAACCGCTCCCTGGCGTGGACAGCAAATCCACGCCCAAGACCCCCGCGTCGCGAACCTGCTCGCGACGCGGGACCCTTATCCCCGACGGAGGACATCGATGTTCGGCGACTACTCGCTTGGTGATCTCGGCTCCATCTTCGTCATGCAGGGCTTTGCAGGGCTGATCCTGTTCTCGGTCTACGTCCTGATGGCGCTCGGGCTTGCCATCATCTTCGGCCAGATGGGCGTCATCAACATGGCCCATGGCGAGTTCATGATCCTCGGGGCCTACGTCACCTGGATGACCTCGAATGTCTTCCAGTCCTATTTGCCGGGCTTGTTCAGCGGCTATTTCTTCCTTGCGATGATCCTGGCCTTTGTCGCGTCCGGCGCATTGGGGATGCTGGTGGAGTGGGTGCTGATACGACATCTCTACAAGCGCCCGCTGGATACGCTGCTTGCCACCTGGGGCCTCAGCCTGATGCTGCAGCAGGCCTATCGCTCCGTGTTCGGCGCGCGTGAGGTCGGCGTCGAGTTGCCGCAATGGATGCTGGGCTCGCTGCACGTCACCGACAGCATCGAAGTGCCGATCAACGGTGTCTTCGTGATGTGTCTCACCGTGCTGATCACTCTTTCGGTCGCCTACGTCATGTACATGTCGCGCTGGGGTCGCCAGGTCCGCGCAGTGGTGCAGAACCGCATCATGGCCGGCGCGGTCGGCATCAATACCGAGAAGGTCGACCGCTACACGTTCGGGCTCGGTTGCGGCATCGCCGGGATCGCCGGAAGTGCCTTCACCATGATCGGCTCGACCGGGCCGACCTCCGGACAGCTCTACATCGTGGACACGTTCCTGGTCGTCGTGTTCGGCGGCGCCGCGAGCCTGCTCGGCACCATCGCCTCCGCGTTCTCGATCTCGCAGACGCAATCGACGCTCGAATTCTTCATGTCGGGCTCGATGGCCAAGGTTCTGACGCTGCTCGCTGTCGTTGGCATCCTAATGCTGCGGCCGCAGGGTCTCTTCGCCCTCAAAGTCCGCAAGTAACGAGAAGCAGGCAAGTCATGATCAACTCACGCTTCTTCAATCGGTCCGAGCTCATCGGCTTCGTTGCTCTGGCCGCCGTACTGTTCGTGATCCTGCCGCTCACGCTCGATGTGTTCCGTCTCAATCTGGTCGCGAAATATCTGACCTACGCCTTTGTCGCGCTCGGCCTCGTGCTGTGCTGGGGCTATGGCGGCATTTTGAGCCTGGGGCAGGGCGTGTTCTTCGGCCTCGGCGGCTATTGCATGGCGATGTTTCTCAAGCTCGAGGCATCCAGCGTCGAGAACACCAAGATCCAGTCGACGCCCGGCATCCCCGATTTCATGGACTGGAATCAGATCACGTCGCTGCCGTTGTTCTGGCAGCCGTTCCACAGCCTCACCTTCACCATCCTCGCCATCATCCTGGTCCCAGGCCTGTTCGCCCTGATCATCGGCACCGCGATGTTCAAGCGCCGCGTCGGCGGCACCTATTTCGCGATCATCACCCAGGCCGTCGCCGCCATCCTGACCATCCTGATCGTCGGGCAGCAGGGCTATACCGGCGGCATCAACGGCATGACCGATCTGCGTACCCTCAAGGGCTGGGACATCCGGCCCGACCACGCCAAGGTCATCCTGTACTTCGTCGAGGTGGTGCTGCTGTTCGCCTGCATCGGCATCGCGCAGTTCATCCGCCTGACCAAGCTCGGCCGCATCCTGGTGGCGATGCGGGAACAGGAAGACCGCGTCCGCTTCTCCGGCTACAGCGTCGCCAACTTCAAGATCTTTGCCTTTTGCATGGCCGCGGTCTTCGCCGCGATCGGCGGCGCCATGTTCGCGCTCAATGTCGGTTTCATGTCGCCCTCCTTTGTCGGCATCGTGCCGTCGATCGAGATGGTGATCTACACCGCGGTCGGCGGGCGCATGTCGATCTTCGGCGCGATATGGGGCGCTATCCTGGTGAATTTCGCCAAGACCAGTCTGTCGGAGTCCTTCCCGCAACTCTGGCTGTTCGGCCTCGGCGCGCTGTTCATCGCCGTCGTGCTCGCCTTCCCGAACGGTCTGTCCGGGCTCTGGGCCGATTACGTGCAGCCGCGAATTGATCGGCTGTTCGCCTCGCGCAAGCGGAAGCCGGGCTGGAACGACAATTCGGTCGCCGACGGCGCACCGGCAGAGTGAGGAGACCATCATGCTCGTCGGTCATCACGATGCCGATGCCGCGCTGGCAGTGAGGAGGTAGATCATGCTCGTCGGTCATCAGCCCAAGGAATTCCTGCTCGCTGTCTCGGGATTGACCGTCTCGTTCGACGGGTTCAAGGCGGTCAATGATCTCTCCTTCTACGTCGAGGAGAACGAGATCCGCGTCATCATCGGTCCCAACGGCGCCGGCAAGACCACTGTGCTCGACCTGATCTGCGGCAAGACCAAGGCGACCTCGGGCTCGATCCAGTTTCGTGGCAAGGAGCTCACGAAGATGAAGGAAAACGAGATCGTGCAGACCGGCGTCGGACGCAAATTCCAGACGCCATCGGTGTTCGAGGATCTCACCGTGTTCGAGAACCTCGAGATCTCGTTCCCGCGTGGCCGCACCGTGTTCGGCTCATTGACCTTTCAGCGCGACCAGCTCGTGAAGGATCGGGTTGAGGAGGTGGCGGAGATGATCTTCCTCAAGGACAAGCTCAACACCTATGCCGACGAGCTCAGCCACGGCCAGAAGCAATGGCTCGAGATCGGCATGCTGCTGATCCAGGACCCTGACCTGCTCATGCTGGACGAGCCCGTCGCCGGAATGAGCGTGTCCGAGCGCGCCAAGACCGCCGAGCTGCTCAACCGCATCATCAAGAACCGTTCGGTGCTGGTGATCGAGCACGACATGAAGTTCGTCGAGGACATCGCCCACAAGGTCACCGTGCTGCACCAAGGCCAGATCCTCTCCGAAGGGACCATGGAGAAGGTCAAGAACGATCCCAAGGTCATCGAAGTCTATCTGGGGCACTGACGTGGTGAGAGCCAGCGAGTCCGCAGCGGCATTGACGGTGCACCTCTCCCCTTGTGGGAGAGGTCGGATCGCATCGTCAGATGCGATCCGGGTGAGGGGTCTCTCTCCGCGCGTCGAACTGCCTGTCGCATCCGCGGATGCAAACCCCTCATCCGTCGCGGACTTCGTCCGCGCCACCTTCTCCCACAAGGGGAGAAGGAAGGCATACCGAGTCTAGGAGCACGCTGATGCTGGCAATTTCCGATCTTCACGTCGCCTACGGCCAGAGCGAGGTGCTGCACGGGCTCAACGTCAAGGTCGCGCCCAACGAGATCGTGGCGATCATGGGCCGCAACGGCATGGGCAAGACCACGCTGATGAAGTCGCTGATGGGCATCCTGCCGGCCAGGAGCGGCTCGGTGACCATGGACGGCGCCGAGCTCGGTAACCTCAAGAGCTACGAGCGCGTCGCCAAGGGTCTCGCCTATGTGCCGCAGGGCCGCATGATCTTCTCCACCATGACGGTGAAGGAGAACATCGAGACCGGCCTCGTTGTCGCGGGCGAATCCGAGGTGCCCGGTGACATCTATGAATCGTTCCCGGTCCTTCTCGAGATGAAGGGCCGCCGCGGCGGCAATCTCTCCGGCGGCCAGCAACAGCAGCTCGCCATTGCGCGTGCGCTCGCAACCAAACCGAAGGTGTTGCTGCTGGATGAGCCGACCGAAGGCATCCAGCCCTCCATCATCAAGGAGATGGCGCGAACGCTAAAGCGGATCCGCGACGAGAAGGGGCTCTCGATCGTCGTGTCCGAGCAGGTCCTGAGCTTCGCGCTCGATATCGCCGACCGCGTGCTGGTGATCGAGAACGGCGAGATCGTGCGCGACGATCCGCGCGATGCCGTCGATGCCGCACAGGTCTCGAAATATCTGTCCGTCTAACCAACCGTGTAAAAGGGGAGCATCTCGATGCCAGAGACACTGATCAAGGTCGATCTCACCAAGTCGGCTTACGAAAATGACATGGTGCACAACCGCTGGCACCCCGACATCCCGATCGTGGCCTGGGTCAATCCCGGCGACGATTTCATCATCGAGACCTATGACTGGACCGGCGGCTTCATCAAGAACAACGATTCCGCCGACGACGTGCGCGACATCGACCTGTCGATCGTGCACTTCCTGTCCGGCCCGATCGGCGTCAAGGGCGCCGAGCCCGGCGACCTCCTCGTCGTCGACCTGCTCGACGTCGGTCCGATGAAGGAGAGCCTGTGGGGCTTCAACGGCTTCTTCTCCAAGCAGAATGGCGGCGGCTTCCTCACCGACCATTTCCCGCTGGCGCAGAAGTCGATCTGGGACATCAAGGGCCTGTACACTTCGTCGCGCCATGTGCCTGGCGTCAACTTCGCTGGTCTGATCCATCCCGGCCTGATCGGCTGTCTGCCCGATCCGAAGATGCTGGAGACCTGGAACAAGCGCGAGGCCGAGTTGATCTCGACCAATCCGACCCGCGTGCCCGGCCTTGCCAATCCGCCGTTCGCGGCGACCGCCCATGGCGGCCGCGCCAAGGGCGACGTCAAGGCCAAGATCGGCGCGGAGGGGGCGCGCACGGTGCCGCCGCGCGAGCATGGCGGCAATTGCGACATCAAGGATCTCTCCCGCGGCTCGAAGATCTACTTCCCGGTCTATGTGCCGGGTGCGGGTCTTTCGATGGGCGATCTGCACTTCAGCCAGGGTGACGGCGAGATCACCTTCTGCGGCGCCATCGAGATGGCCGGCTGGCTGCATCTGAAGGTCGAAGTGATCAAGGACGGCATGTCGAAATACGGCATCAAGAACCCGATCTTCAAGCCGTCGCCGATCACGCCGAACTACAAGGACTATCTGATCTTCGAAGGCATCTCGGTGGACGAGGCTGGCAAGCAGCACTATCTCGACGTCCACATCGCTTATCGCCAGGCCTGCCTCAATGCGATCGAGTACCTGAAGAAGTTCGGCTATTCCGGCGCCCAGGCCTATTCGATCCTCGGCACCGCGCCGTGTCAGGGCCACATCTCCGGTGTGGTCGACGTACCCAATGCCTGCGCCACGCTGTGGCTGCCGACCGAGATCTTCGACTTCGACGTGATGCCGTCGGCGGCAGGTCCCATCAAGCACATCACCGGCGATATCCAGATGCCGATCTCGCCGGACAAGTAGCCGGTGCGCTCCCTCTTCCCGTTCTTACGGGGAGAGGGTTGGGGTGAGGGGCTGTCTCCACACGAATGGTGGCAGCGAGTTGTATGAACAGGCAAGAGCTTAGGTGATGCGATGCCGGTCTACGAATATCTCTGTGACGACTGCGGACCTTTTACGGATCTGCGTCCGATGGCCGAGTGCGACGATCCGCAAAGCTGCCCGCGCTGCGAGACGTCGGCGCCGCGCGTGATCCTGACCGCGCCGAATTTCTTCTGCATGACGGCCGAGAAGCGCAAGGCGCATGCCGTCAACGAGCGCAGCGCCCACGCGCCGCAGACGCTGGCGCAATACAAGGCCTCGCACGGTCCCGGCTGCGGCTGCTGCTCGTCTGGCAAGACCGTGAAGGACAAGAGCGCGCCAGACAGCAAGAAGCCGGCGCGGCTGGTGACCAAGACCAAAGGCGGCGCCAAGGGTTTTCCCACGGCGCGGCCCTGGATGATCAGCCACTAACGCCCGCGATGACCTTAAACCAATAAACGACAGGAGCGCTCAAATGCTTCACGGCGACATTTCCAGCAGCAACGACACCGTCGGCGTCGCTGTGGTGAACTACAAGATGCCCCGCCTGCACACCAAGGCCGAGGTGCTCGACAATGCCCGCAAGATCGCCGACATGGTGGTGGGCATGAAGGTCGGCCTGCCCGGCATGGACCTCGTGATCTTCCCCGAATATTCCACGCAAGGCATCATGTACGACTCCAAGGAGATGTACGAGACGGCATGCGCGGTGCCGGGTGAAGAGACCGCGATCTTCGCCGAGGCCTGCCGCAAGGCCAAGGTGTGGGGCGTGTTCTCGCTGACCGGCGAGCGCCATGAGGAGCATCCGCACAAGGCGCCCTACAACACCTTGATCCTGATGAACGACAAGGGCGAGATCGTGCAGAAGTACCGCAAGATCATGCCATGGGTGCCGATCGAGGGCTGGTATCCCGGCAATTGCACCTATGTCTCCGACGGCCCGAAGGGGATGAAGGTCAGCCTGATCATCTGCGACGACGGCAACTTTCCGGAGATCTGGCGCGACTGCGCCATGAAGGGTGCCGAGCTGATCGTGCGCTGCCAGGGCTACATGTATCCGGCCAAGGAGCAGCAGGTTCTGATCTCGAAGGCCATGGCGTGGGCCAACAACGTCTATGTCGCCGTCGCCAATGCCGCCGGTTTCGACGGCGTCTATTCCTATTTCGGCCACTCCGCGATCATCGGCTTCGACGGCCGTACGCTCGGCGAATGCGGCGAGGAAGATTACGGCATCCAGTACGCCCAGCTGTCGAAACATCTGATCCGCGATGCGCGCCGCAACGGCCAGTCGCAGAACCATCTCTACAAGCTGGTCCACCGCGGCTACACCGGCATGATCAACTCCGGGGAAAGCCCGCGCGGCGTCGCGGCGTGCCCGTATGATTTCTACAAGAACTGGATCGCCGATCCCGAAGGCACGAGGGACATGGTCGAGGCGATGACCCGCTCCACCCCCGGCACGGACGAATGTCCGATTGACGGCATCCCGAATGGGTCGTCTCCGAGCAATTACTGAGCCCTTGCCGGCACCATGAGTTGGACGGTCAACCACTGATGTGAATGGCCGTCCACAAATGTGGACGTTCTCATGCGTCCGTATGTGCGCGGAATGGGAATGGCGCCCGGCAAAACCGTGGCGCGGTTACAACATGGACTGTTGAATCTGCCCGAATTGGGGGGCCCGTTGGCAGATTCTCGATGCCCCGTAGTTCTACCGCCCATCCTCTTCGCCTAAGTTCCCCGCGGCGCCGTTGGGGAGCGCCGCGGGGTGAGGAACGAGCGTGGGGGCTTGGTTGCAATCGAGCGGGGGGAGTTGCCCGCGCCGGAGTGCCGCGGCAATGCGCATGGCATTCGGGGCCGGCTTCGTCTCGTTCGCAATCGCTATGGCGAGCCCCGTCGGGGCCCAGCAGGTCTTCAACGGATCACAGACAACGCCGAACGGCGTCGTCAACGGCGGGGGCGGCGTCTGGGACAACACTACGACCAACTGGACCGACTTCTTTGGAGCGACCAGCACGGCCTATGATCCCGCGTCAGCCGGCACGCTGTTCGGAAGCAGCGCTCCCTCGACGCCGGCGACGGGCGGCACGGTGACGGTTACGCCTGGCGGCGTGCAGCTCACCAGCCTCGTGGGCTTCGACCTCACCGCCGACGGCTCGATCTATACCATCCAGGGCGGCGACCTCAGGCTGGCTGCGGGCGGCACCACATTCGTCACCAACGATCTGACCGGCACCAGCGATCCCTCGGCCGCGATCGTTTCGCGCATCGTCGGCAGCGACGGCATCAATGTTCAGGGACCAGGTACCCTGGCGCTGCTCGGCGCGAACTCCTATACCGGCGGCACCTTCATCTGCAATTGCGGATCCCTGCAGCTCGGCGACGCGACCCACACCGCGAGCATGGTCGGCGCCGTCACCAACGAGGGCCTCTTCAGCATCGTCAATGCCGACACGTCGGGAATCACGTCCATCCTGAACGCCTTCTCCGGCACGACGATGTTCCTCAACGCGAGCTCCGCCAGCTCGATCGTGATCACCAACAACGGCCAGGTGTATTTCGGCGATCCGCTCGGGGGTGGAGCCGACACCGCGACGGCCGGTCGGGCCACCATCATCAATGACAGCGGCCTGGTCGGCTTCTTCGGACGGACCAATGGAGGCACGGCCAACATCACCAACCAGAATGGCGGCGGCACGATATTCATCGAGCAATCTTCGGCGGGCTCGGCGACGATCGTGAACAAGGATTTTGGCGGGACCGTGTTCGGGACGTTCGCCGGCTCCGACACGGCGACCGCCGGCAATGCAACCATCATCAATGAAGCGGATGGTCTCACCGATTTCGGCGCGTTCACCACGGCCGGCAATGCCACGATCATCACCAAGGACGGCGGCAGGACCGAATTCTTCGACAACTCCACCGGCGGCAACGCACGCTTCATCACCACCGGGACCGGCGTCGTCGATTTCGGTGGAGGCACCGGTCCGGCCGGCGATGGTCGCATCACCGCAGGATCGATCGAAGGCAGCGGCTTCTACTACATCGGCGGCGGCAATACCCTCGTCGTCGGCGGTAACAACCTCTCGACCGAGGTCAGCGGCGTCATCGGTGATACCTGCGGTTGCGGTCCCGCCGGCCCCGGCTCGCTGGAAAAGGTCGGCAGCGGCACGTTGATCCTCTCGGGCGCGAATACCTACACCGGCACGACCACGGTGAACGGCGGCATCCTGCGGGTCGATGGTGACATCTCGCAGTCGAGCCTGACCACCGTGAATGCAGGTGGTGCGTTGTTCGGCGCCGGAATCGTTGGCAATACCCTCATCGCCAACGGCGGCATCTATGCGCCCGGCGACCGCGGCCCGGGCTCGAGCATGCAGGTTCAGGGCGATCTTACCCTTCAGTCTGGCTCGGTCTATGTGGTGCAGGTCGGTAGCGGATCCAGCACGAGCCACGCGCTCGTCACCGGCAATGTCGCGCTGGACGGCACCGTCGGCGTCGCGCTGTATCCGGGCGCCGCGGTGATGAAGCACTATTCGATCATGAACTTCTTCGGCACCTCCGTCGGGAATTTTTCGGGCGTTGCCGCGCCGGGTGGCCTCATCGGCACGACGACCGTCGGGTCGAACGAGGTCTTCCTCGATTTCACGCTGAACTACGGCGCGAAATACGCGCTCAACGTCAACCAGCAGAACGTCGCGACGACCCTTCAGAACTTCTTCAACACCAACGGCTTCCTGCAGGCCGAACTCGCGGGTCTTGGTCCCGGAGGCCTGACGCAGGCCTCGGGTGAATCCGCAACGGGATCGCAGCAGACGACGTTCAATGCGATGAACCTGTTCATGAGCCTGTTGACCGACGTCTTCAGCTCAGGACGCAGCGGCACGCCTGGTGCGTCGCCATTTGCTGCGGACGCGAATGCGCGCGACAAGAGCGCGCGCGACGCCTTCGCCTCGATTTACCGCAAGGCACCGGCGGCAACCTTCGAGCAGCGCTGGGATGTGTGGACGGCCGGCTATGGCGGCTCGCAGACCACGGACGGCAATGCCGGCCTCGGCTCGAACAACACGAGGAGCAGTATATACGGCACTGCCATGGGCCTCGATTACCGCTTCTCGCCGTCGACGATTGCGGGCTTTGCACTCGCAGGTGGTGGGACCGCTTTCAACGTCAACGGGCTCGGCTGGGGCCGCTCCGATCTATTCCAGGCCGGTGCCTTCGTGCGTCATACGGCGGGACCTGCCTACATCACGGCGGCGCTCGCCTATGGCTGGCAGGACGTCACGACCAACCGCGTCGTGACGGCTGCCGGTTACGACCAGTTGCGGGCGCAGTTCAACGCCAACGCGATCTCGGGCCGCATCGAGGGCGGCTATCGCTATGCCATGCAGTGGGCCGGCGTCACGCCCTATGCCGCGCTCCAGGCCACCTTGTTCAGCCTTCCGACCTATGCAGAGGCTGCCGTGGTCGGCAGCAACGTCTTCGCACTCAACTATGCCGCCAAGGACGTGACCAGCACCCGCACCGAGCTCGGCCTGCGCGCGGACAGATCGTTTGCCGCGACCGGTGGCCTCATGACCCTGCGCGGCCGCCTCGCCTGGGCGCATGACTACAATCCGGACCGCACTGTGGGCGCGGTGTTCCAGACCCTGCCGGGATCGGCGTTCGTCGTGAACGGTGCCGCCCAGGCGCGCGATTCGGCGCTGACCACGGCATCAGCGCAGATGAACTGGATGAACGGCTGGTCTGCATCGGCGACGTTCGAGGGAGAGTTCTCGAACCTCACCCGCTCCTACGCCGGCAAGGGCGTCGTGCGCTACGCGTGGTGAGGCATGGTCGCCTCCCTTGAGAGGGAGGATAGGGGAGGCGTCACTGCTTCTTCTGCGGCGGCTTGCGCGGCGGGCGCGGGGCGGCAGCGGGGGCCGGCGTCCCGCTCATCTTGTTGGCGGCCTCGCTGACGTCGAGCAGCGAGCGACGGATGTCCTCGAGGTAGCCGGCCGATTTCTTTCTCATGGTGTCGGCGAGCTCGTGCAGCCCCTGTATCTTCTCGAACAGCTCGTCGGCCTTGCCGTCGACGAAGCCGGGCACCACGCCCTCGATCTTCGTGACTGCCTTGTCAAAGCCCGCGAAGGCGGTGTCGACCTTGGCCATGACGGAGTCGATTTCGCCACCCTTGCTCCGGAGGTCGGCGGTGTAGTCCTCGAACGTGCGCAGGCCCTCCTTGATCGCGGGGGCGTTGCTGACGATGGTGCGGTCGACACTGTGCAGGGTGTCGACGATGGATTCGGCGTCGCTGAGATCGGCGGTCAGCACGGGGACGCCGTCCGAGTCCAGCGGCACCGGTGGCGCGGAGGGCGCGCCCCCGATCAGCGAGATCGCGGCAACGCCGGTGAGGCCCTGGAACTCGATGCCCGCCACGGTGTCCTTGCGGATCGGCGCGGTGTTGTCGAGCATCACCAGCGCCACGATCTTGCGTGGATTATCCAGCTTGATCGACAGGATCTGGCCCGCAGGCACGCCGTCGAAATTGACCGGCCCGCCGCGGCGCAGTCCGCTGGCGGAGCCGCCCTCGAACACTACGCGCAACTGGCTGCGGCTCTGGATGGTGCGCCATTTCTGCACGCCGAGCAGGCCGCCGAACGCCACGGCAATCACCGTCAGCGTTGCCGTTCCGATCACCAGATTACTCGCGCGTGCCATCAGGCGATTCTACGGCCAAAGCGGGGAAGTTGGAAGGAGCCCCCAATGGTAGGTAGGGCGGGTTAGCGAAGCGTAACCCGCCGTTTTCGCCTCAGCAGTCGTGTAAATTGGCGGATTACGCTGGCGCTAATCCGCCCTACGGCCTCAATGCCCGGCAACCCGCCTTGCAGCAGCATTGTTCAGCACGATCAGGGCATCGACCGCTACGCCTGTCCTGGTGTTGATCAGGAACGGGTTGATGTCGATCGAGGCGATCCGGTCGCCGGCATCCGCGATCAAATTGGACAGGCCGACCAGCGCCTTCACCGCGGAGGCCTCGTGCAAGGCCGGCTTGCCGCGATAGCCGCGCAGCTTGATGCCGGCCTTGGTGCGGCCGATCAGGAGCCGCGCCTCGGCCTCGTCCAGCGGCGCGCCGGCGAGCGCGACGTCTTTCATCAGCTCGATGTCGATGCCGCCGGTGCCGAACAGCACGACAGGTCCCATCTCGGCATCGAGCGAGGCGCCGACGACGAGCTCGAGCTCGGCCTTGACCTGCTGCGCGATTAGGATGCCGTCCAGCTTGGGCTTGCCTTGCAACTTGCTCACCCGGGCCGTGATATCGGCGAACGCCTTCTTCACCTCGGCGGCACTGTTGAGGTTCAGCACCACGCCGCCGATGTCGGATTTGTGCAGGATCTCGGCGCTGACGAGTTTTGCCACGACCGGAAAGCCGATCTCCTTGGCGATCTTCACCGCCTCGGCTGCCGTCTGCGCGATGGCTTCCTTCGAGATCGGAATGCCATAGGCCTTCAGGAGCTTCTTCGAGGCGACCTCGTCAAGTGCGGCGCCGCTCGCCGATCTCAGCGCCTTCTCCAGCACGGCGCGCGCGGCAGGTTTCGAACTCGGGACGATATCGGGCACCTCCTTGCGCAGCCTGGCGTAGTCCAGCAGCGACTTGATCGCGGTCACCGCCCGGTCCATGCCCTGCATGACCGCGAGATGCGGTAGCGATTTGCGCAAGGTCTTGGTGAACTCGGTGAAGCCGATCGACATCGCGCTGATATAGATCACGGGCTTGCCGCCCTGGCGCGCCATGTCGTCGACGATGCGCAAATTGCGCTCGCGAAGCTCGTGCGGGGCTTTCGGCAGCTCGGCATCGACGATGACGATGTCGATATCGGGGTCGTCGATCATCAGCTTGATCGACTTCATGTAGACGGAGGGATCGACCACCGCGGCAAAGCCGGCGTCGAGCGGGTTGCCGACGATCGACCCCGGCCCGAGCATCTTTGCCAGCTCGGAGCCGACGTGCGGGCTGAGCGGCGCAAAGTTCAGGCCCTCGGCATAGAAGGCGTCAAGCAGCATGCCGCGCTTGCCGCCCGACAGCGTGACGGCCGCGAGCCGGTCGCCCTTGGGCACGCCGCAATGAACGAAGCATTCGGTGGTCTCGATCAGTTCGTCGAGCCCGCCGACGCGGATGACGCCTTCGCGCGTTGCAATGGCGTCGAACGTCTCGATCGAGCCTGCAAGCGCACCCGTATGTGCCATCGCCGCGGCGCGGCCACCCTCGGACGAACCGAGCTTGAGTGCGATCACGGGCTTGCTGGCAGCGCGCGCTGCCTTGCAGGCCTCGCGAAAGGCCTTGGTGTTGCGCACGCCTTCGAGGTAGACGACGATCACCTTGATGCTTGGATCCTCGGCGAAATAGCGCATCAGGTCCGGCGTCTCGAGTCCGGCCTCATTGCCTGAGGTCACCATGTAGCCGACGCCGACACCTCGATCCTCCAGGGCCTGGCGGATCGCCATGACGATGGCGCCGGACTGCCCGGCGATCGCCACCGCGCCCTGTTCCATGGTGACGACACGATCGTCGATGTTGGTGAAGAGCTTTTCGCCGGCGCTCAAGTTGCCGAGGCAATTCGGGCCGGTGACGGCAAGTCCCGTCTCACGTATCGCCGCTTGCAATTCGGCCGCGAGCTTCTGGCTTTCCTCGTCCTGCAACTCGCTGAAGCCCGAGGTGACGATGGTGGCCGACCGTGCGCCGGCGGCCGCGGCATCGCGGATCACCTGTACGGCAAAGCGCGCCGGCACCAGCACCAGAACGTGATCCGGCTTTTCCGGGAGGCTCGCAAAGTCCTTGTAGCAGGGGACGCCCCAGATGGTTTCCCGCTTGGCGTTGACCGGATAGAGGCCGCCCTCGTAACCGTACTTGATCAGATTATTCCAGATTCGTTCGGCATAATTGCCAGGCTTGTCGGTCGCGCCCACCAGCACGATGTTGTGCGGGTGCAGCATGGCATGGATGCCCTTGACGATCTCTCCGGCGTCGGGCGATGGAGACCATGGGCGCGGAGAAACCGATGCGGCGGGCACTTGAGCTTCCATGCGCTTCCTCACTTCTTGTTCTTGTTGCAAACGCGCGCCCCGCGCGCCGGCTTTTGGGGCTGATCGTGGCCGCTCCATGCCGCGAGACGGAATGGGCAGGATTTGGCGATGAGGCTAGCATCACGAGACTTTTGGCGAAAGTGCGAACGGTCCGGCAAGATGCTAGGAAACCGTGACCCTCATTCTCTCAAATGGTGATCATGCCGCTGCTGTCCATCGTGGTGCCGACCCTCGATCGTCCCGACACGCTTCGCCATGCGCTCGCGACCATGGCGTGCCAGCCTGCGCATGCAGATTGCGAGTTCATCGTTCAGAACAATGGCGGCAATCCCGAGATTGAGAAGATCGTCGCAGACCTCCAGGACGATCGCTTCAGGCATTTTGCCAGCGAGACCGTTCTGACCATGACCGACAATTGGGAGGCGGCGCTCGGCCACGCCTCGGGCGAGTACGTCGCCTTCATCGGCGACGACGACGGGCTGATGCCCTATGCATGTGCCACGGCATTGGAGATGCTCTCCGGCCGAAACATCGATCTCCTGAGCTGGAGCGCCTACACCTATCACTGGCCGAGCTACTACCATCCGGCCTTCCGCAACCGGCTGCTCGCCGAGATCGACCTGACCTCGTCCGCACAGCGAGTTTCGTCGCGCAACGAACTGAGGCGCATCTTCGGTTTCCAGACGAACTATGCGCATCTGCCGATGATCTACAATTCGTTCGTCCGCCGCAGCATCATCGATCGGATGCGTGCGATCGGTGGGCGCTACTTCATCGGTCTATCGCCCGACGTGGCGTCCGGTATCGCCAACGCTGCGCTGACCGACAGTTTCATCCGACTGTCGCGGCCTCTGAGCATGGCCGGGTTCTCGCAGCACAGCACCGGTCACGCGCTGTTCTTCGAGACCGCTGATCTGCTCGAGACGCCGCGAGGGGCGCGCGATTTCGGACCCATTGACGAGGATCCCCAACTCCCCGATCTCAACGCCCTTCAGCTCTTCATCGCCAAGGACATGCTTGTCCTCAAGCGTCTGCTGCTGGCGGATCACGGCGATGTGCGGCTCGACTTCAAGGCGCTGGCCCAGGCGCTCGCGACCGACATCAACCATCGGCCGCCCCTGTATGATCGGACCGTGCAGACCATCGGCGAACTCGCCCGCACGCATGGATTCGACGTTGCCGACATCATCATTCCTGCCCGCCTTGCGGATCGGCCGCCACCCCGCGGGGGAGTTCGCGTGACCGGACCGAACCGTGTGGTTTACGAGCTGGATGGTTCTGCGCTTGGGCTCAATTCGATTGCGGATGCAGTGCGCGTGGTCGCGCAGTTCGTTCCGGATCAGGGGCCGTTCGATCCGACCGCTCTGAAGGCTCCCGTGTCCGCGCCGGTCCTCGGCGCAAAGGAGCTCGAATTCGCGCATGGCGGAGCGGGCGTCGCCGCGTTGATCGAGGGATGGAGCGAGCCGGAGCAATGGGGCACCTGGTCCATTGCCAGGAATTGTGTACTCCGGTTCGAGGTCCATCCCATTCCGTCACGGCCGGTCGAGCTTGTGCTGGCGTGCCGGGCCTTCATCTCCGACAGAAATCCGCAATTGCGGGCGGCCTGCCGCGTCGGCAACGGAGCGCCGCAGCAACTGACATTCTCGAGAGAGGCGTTCGCGGGTTTGCGAAGGTTGTTGCTCGATCCCGCCGCGATTGCCGCCGACGGGACGTTGACCATCAGGCTGTCGCTATCCGATCCACGCTCGCCCGCGGATCTCGGACTGAGCTCCGACGCGCGGCCCCTCGGCATCGGGCTCGAGCGGATCTGGCTCGATCACGACGTTCACGCGGCACGAGGTGGGTGATCGCCGCCCGCTCAGTACCCTAGCAGGCTCAGCTTGTGGGCGTAGTGAAAGACGACCTGCCTCGCGAGATAGGGGGCGATGGCGCGGCGAATCTGAATCTGTGTCGGATCGAAGCCGAGAGCGCGGCGCCGCAGGATGCCCATCTCCCGGACGCCGATCGCGTAGGTCGATGCCGTCTTCTGGGCATCATGGATTCGGAAGCAGGCGAGAAATCGCGGCAGGCGCACGAATTTGAATCCCGCGGCCTGCGCCCGCAGGATGAAGTCCCAATCCATCGCGTAGTGGAAGCTTTCGTCGATCGGACCGATTCTGTCCCACACGCGCCTGCGCCAGAACATCGTCTCCTGCGGGATATAGTCGGCATATTGCAGCGCGCGCCCGTCATGGGGCGGCAGCACGGCACGGCCGACCTCAAGTCCCTCGCGATCGACGAAGACGCGATGGCCATAGACGATGTCGACATGGGGATGCGACGTGAAGTAGTTGGCGACATAGGCCAGTGTCCCCGGCAGCAGCATGTCGTCGCTGTTGAGATAGGCCATGATCTCGCTGTCGACGCCGGCGAAGCCGAGATTGATGGCGTTCGATTGTCCGCTGTCAGGTTCGCTCTTCCAGCTGATGCTCTCGCCGCGGCTTTTCAGGAGGTCAGCGGTGCCGTCGATCGAGGCGCCGTCCTGCACGTGGTAATACAGGTTCGGATAGTTCTGGCTCACGATGCTGTCGATCGTGGCGCCGAGATATTGCGTCTGGTTGTAGCTCGGTGTGACCATCGCGATCCGCGGTGCATTCTCGTGGATCGAGGGTGCTGGCGGGAAGGCCGTCAGGTTGAGCAGGCGCGGAGGATATTGCTCGAAGGTCCACATCGGCGGACGCCGCCAGAGGCTCCGGAGCGAGGAGCGCCTTTGCCCGGCGGCGATGAGATCCTGATTCCTTTCCAGCAGCGCGACGCGATTTTCGAGCTGCTCCATTCGCTGTTCGAGGCGCTGCCTGAACTCGTCGTCCATCTATCGAGCTTTCGCAAACTACAACGTCCAAAAATCAATGGGACCTTCTTACAGGTCTCTGGTCGACGGCGCCAGTTCACGGCCGCGTCAAACGCGATGGACCGGCGTGTCGGCGCGGTTTGAGAGGGCTCGATCGTTCCCGGACGGGCCGATTGCGAACCGCTATTCACGCGTTTCGATCAAGGTGGCATGCAGGACATAGCGCTCCGGGCCGGACGTGACGGCGTCGAACGGCCAGCAGGTCGTGAGCACGAGTTCCGCGCCCTGCGCTGAGGGATCGATGCCCGACGCGTCGAAACGGACAACGGCTGAAGAATCCGCCCGATAGCGAAAATGCTTGCCGTCGCGGCGGGTGATTTCAACAACGTCTCCGACGGCAACATTTCGCAAGAAGCGGAAATGTGTGTCACGATGCGCTGCATATACGGCAACACCGCGCTCGCCCGCATCAGCCGTTCGGCTGATATGGCCCGGCCCGAAGGCAAGCGCCTGGCCGCTCGTACCTTCCAGCACGATCGCGCTGGCGCCTATCCGCTTCACCTCGATCCGCGCAACCGGCCAGGTGTCGGCCCATGCCCACGGCTTGATCACCTCGCCCGTCGCAAGGCTCTTGTCGAACGCGCGCTCCAGCAGCACCTGCGCCAGCCACGCCTTGGCATGGATGTAGGCGCCGTCGCCGAACAGGATGAGGCCGATCAGGGCCAGAACCAGGGGAGATAAGAGGCGGGGCATGACATCTACTCTCGTCATTGCTTCGCCGCTTCGCTCTCGCAATGAACAGGAAAAAAGGCGCGCGCGGCCGTTGGTGTGGGACGGGCAGCCGCGCGCGCTAACAGAGGAGTTCGGGGAGGCTCCTCTCTCAAGCGGCGTCGGTGAGCAAGAACCGACGCCGGTTGAACACGAACAGGATCAGGGCGAGCACGATCAGGACCAGGCCTGCGATCATCTTCAGCTCGGCTGAAGTTGCTGTCTTGGGCAGACGGATCGCGTCAGGCGCTGCGGGTGTCGGACGCCGCGCGGCGGGTGAGGTGCGCGCATCGGCGTGGCGTTCACGCAACTGCGCCGGGATCTGCGGCCGTTCGCCGAACACCTTCTCGAACTCCCAGCCGGCGGGCAGGTTGATCGGCAATTCGCTGAGCTTGAGCGGCGCGCCTTCGGGCCGGCTCGGCGTCTTGTCGATGGCGACAAGGCTGGTCAGGCGCGTGACGATCTGATGGTCGAGCGCCAGCGCCAGGATCGCCTTGTCGGCCTCCTCGGGCGCGAGCTCCCGCATGGCGCGCGCCACTTCGGCGTCACCGATCTTGCGCCTGGCCCAGAGTTTCGACAGGCCGTTGCCTTCGGCGGCATTTTGCAGCGGCAGCGTCACCGACCATGGACGGTCGCCGATGCGCCCTTTGATCTCGATCGAGCCTGCGAGCTTGTCGAGCTTTGCCGCCAGCACCAGCGGCTCGTCGCGATAGACGTCGGGGATGATCGCCGGGGTCACGTCGGCGTTGGCCTCGGAGAATTTCGCGGTAAGGCCGGTCACGGCAGGGTTTTCCAGCTTGGCGAACAAGCCGCGCATGCGCTCCTCCACCTGCTCGACGGAACCGATATGGGTGAAGGCACCGCGGCCGAGCTCGGCGGCGCGGGTCATCAGATAGGTGTTTGGCGCCGACCCGATGCCGACCATGAAGACGCGCGAGCGGCCGCGCATCGCCGTGATCGTTTCGAACAATTGCTGCTCGTTGCCGATTGCGCCGTCGGTGAGGAAGACGACCTGGCGAACCATGCCGGTGTCACCGAGCGTGTCGGCCAGCGCGGCGCGCATTGCCGGCACCATCTCGGTGCCGCCGCGTGCCTGCAACGCGCTCACGAACGAGGTGGCATCACCGACATGGGCCGCGTCTGCCGGCACGGAGGCAGGAAACAGCACGTCCATGGTATCGTCGAAGCGGATGACGTTGAAACGGTCGGTCGGCTGGAGGCGAGACAGAGCGTAGGCGAGGCTCGCCTTGGCCTGGACAATCGACGTGCCGCCCATCGACCCCGAATTGTCGATCACGAACACGACCTCACGCGGCAGCGGCTTTTGCGTGGTCTGCTCGGCGCTGGGCGGAGTGACGAAGGCGAGCAGGTAGTCGGCGTCGCCGACATGTTCGCGGAACAGGCCGACCGACGGCGCCTTCTCGGCGGCGGGCTTCCAGGTCAGCTCGAAGTCGCGGTCGGCGGGGACGGCACTGTCGGCGAGCGTAATGACGCGATCCGTGTTGTCCGGACTTTCGATCTTGACCTTATGGTGATGGCTCTTGACCTCACCGAGCGCGAAGCCGGCCTTCAGGCGCACCGTGATGCTGGTCGGATTGACCGGTGCATTCCTGGCGGGATCCAGCACAGGCGGCGAGATGCGGTCGCGGTCCGGTACCGGGTCCGAGGTCGCCGTGCCCCAGCCCGATCCGTCCTTGCGGAAGTCGACGCTCTGCACGATCGGCGCCGGATTGTAGCGCGGTCCGACCACCAGCGGCAGACGCAGTGAATATTCGTTGCCGGATTGATGCACGGGTTCCTGATATTCGATCTGCACCAGCACGGTCTCGCCGGGGCCGATATTGGCGACCGAGTTGGTGAAGATGTTCGGCCGCTCCTGCTCCGTGAGCGCCGCCCTCTGACCGGTGCGGCGCGCCTCTTCGTAGATCACCCGGGCCTGCTGGCGCTCCTTGATATCGCCGACGATGACGCGGTCGCCGACCACCATCTTCAGCGTATCGACGGCGCCGCCGGTCGCGAGCGGATAGACATAGGTTGCTTCGACCCAGTCCTTGGTCGGATTGCGGAAGATTTGGGTGACGCGCGCGCGCAGCGTCGGACCCGAGACCGTGATGTCGACGTCGGTGCCAAGGCGGATCGCTTCGGTGGTGGCGCCATCCTCCTTCAGGAGGAGGGAGCCGGACTTGGCGTCGCCGGACTGGAGCAGGCTGGCCTGCTCGGTGGTTGCCGACCAACTGGTCCCGAAGCTGACGAGCAGGGCCACGAAGGCCATCAGCATCACCGCGATGCCCTGCGCGAGAAGAAACAATCCGAGCTTGATCAGCCCCTTCAACATGGGGTGCTCGTCGTTGTCGGCTGTGTCGTAGGTGTCCATTGGCCTGCTCCCGAAAGGACGTTTGCTGGCTCTGAGCATTCGCTGGAGGGGGCCGATTTCGCGAGCAGAATGATCGGTCATGTTCCGCCGCGGCCGGCCCGGGCAGGCCGCCGTGGGGCGCCCATGTGCGGTTTTGTGCTGGTTTGTCCGCCCTGCTAGAATGGCCGTGCTGGAGCAGGGTTAGCGATGCAGATGCAGGATAAACTCACCGACAAGCAGCTTTCGGACGAGCAGAGCCGCGAGATCGCCGAGACCATTCGCGAGGAGCTCGCCAGGCGCCGGATCTCCCGGCAGACGCTGGCCGAGCAGGCCAAGCTCAGCCTGTCGACGCTGGAGAAGGTGCTCGGCGGCCGGCGGCCGTTTACGCTGGCGACCACGGTCCGGCTGGAGCAGGCGCTGGGCGTCTCCTTGCGCAAGAGCCCCGTCGTGGCGGCGCCTCAGGCCGCCAACGATGTCGCTCCCGACAGTCTTGGCTCCTATGCGCATCGCGCCGTGACCTGGCTCGAGGACGTCTACATCACGCTGCGGCCGTCGTTCGGCGACAAGGACGCGATCTTCGCGTACCGTACCGAGATCGTCTGGGAGCCGAAGGTGTCTTCGCTGGTCTTTCGGGAGGGCGATCGCACCGATACCGCCTACGAGCATACCGGCGAGGTCGCCGTCCCGCATCAGTCAGGCTTCATCTACCTCGTCATCATCAAGCACGGCCAGCATCGCGTGATCACGGTGTCGCGGCCGACGGTCGCCGGCGAGATGTACGGCATCATCTCGACGCTCCGCGCCGGGCCTGGTTCACAGCTCACGCCGATCGCAGCGCCGATCGCCTACGTACCGCTCCGGAACGTCCCGAAGCCGTCGCTGGGGAGGGTCGGGCCCGGCGACGCCAACCATGCGTTGTACGGAAAGCATCTGCGCCGCACGGTGGAAGAATCCTTCGCACTGTTTCTGTCGGTATAGTCCGCAAGAAAGAATCCGGAATGGCGTTGCCTGCGTCTATAAGGGGGTATGCAGAACGCGCGCGCCCCATGCATCGGCGAATCTCCGCTGTTCTCCATCATCATCCCGCTCGACGACCATCGCGGGCAGTGGCGGCAATCCTGGCTCGGCTGGACATCACAGAGTGTAGACAGATCTCTGTATGAGATCATCCTCGCCGTACCGCCGGATGCTCAACTCCGCGCGGATATCGAAGCGCTCGTCGGCGACGATGCGCATCTCGAATACAGCGAATCCAATCACGACATCGAGTTGAGTGCGCTGGGCGCGGCGAAGGCCCGCGGCTCCTACCTTTTCTTCACGGAATCACACTGCCGTCCCGAGCCCGACGTACTCGAACTCTGCTTGCGCGCCATTGAAGATCATGCCGATTGGTCGGGATTCTCCTGCCGTTCGATCCCGGTTTGCCACAATGCTTTGTCGGAGGCAGAAGCTGCGATGTACCAATCCGACATTGAATTCGGCATGAAGGTGCATCCTTGGCTCAAGGTGCTCGATCAGTGTTTCGTGACACGACGCGACGTCTACGAGGAGTGCGGCGGCCTGCGCACGGATCTGGGTCACTTTTCCGAATGGGTGCTCGCCGCCAGCTATTACGCGCGCGGTCACGTCATCGGTTATCTGGATGGAGCCTGCGTCCATCACTACTACGTCGGCAGGCTCGACGAGCTCGAGACCTTTACGCTCGATTTTGTGCAGGGCCAGATACGCTATCTCAGTGAGGCGCGCGACGATCCCGGCAGCGAGCTGCTGGAAATTCCGCTCGACTGGAGCAAGCAGGGGCGAGTTCGATGCCTCGCTCGCCCGCCATGCATTGAAAGCACTCGTGCGCGACAGCCTCGCGGGGCGGGGCTGGAAGCGGCCCGATGAGATGCTTCGTGCCTTTCTGCGCTGGGTCGCCCCGGCTCTGTTCGGTGGGCTCGGCACGCGTGCGGCAGCCCGTCTGGGGGTCATACGTGCACGCACGGTCTTGACGGCGTTGGAGCGCATCGGGTCGAGCGAGGCGATCGGCCGATGGATGAAGCGCTACATCGCCGCACTGATAAGGCTTCAGAGACTCGATTGCATTTCCCACCTGTACCGGCAGGGCAGACCCGCTGCCGGGCTCATGGGCAAGCACGTTCTTGCGCAGATCGGCTTCCATGCCGAAGAGTCTTCCGCCGGTCACACTTTCCGGTGGAGCGAGCCGCAGGCTGCCCTGCGGATCGAGGGGCCGCCCGGCCGCAACATCGTCCGCATTCGAAGCCCGGCACTTCGCGCGCCGCTCGACGCGATCGGCGTGCATTTCTATCTCGACGGTGCGCCTGTCGATCCCGCCGCGATCGTGATCGGCTGCGACAGCTATACGCTTAGCCTCGATCTGCCGCCATCAGGTATCGCCACCCTTGCGTGGTCATGCCCGGTGCTCAGGGGCGTCGGCGATTCGCGTCCTCTCGGCCTGTCCATCGTGGCGATCGACGTGGGCGGCGAGGCCGAAATCGCCGGCAGGGCAGCGCTGCTCGCTGAACAAGAATAGCGGCCCTTCGGCCGCTATTCGGTGTTTCGGCAATCGCATCGCGCTTTAGCCTCCGGTCTCCGCGCTGATGATGTCGCCGAACAGCTCCCACTGGCCCTTCTTGAAGCGCCACATTTTGAGCTGCTCGATCGGCGCAAAGTCCGTGGCGGAGGTGTTGATCTTGATTCCCGGGATCAGCGTGTCGGGGACGAAGTCCTTGAGACTGGCGGCCTGCTTCATCACGTTCTCACGGGTCAGGTTGTCGCCCGACTGCTTCAGCACCTGAACCATCGTCTGGGCCGCCGCATAGCCGTAAACGAGATTCGCGTCCGAAATATTCGCGCCGGGCATGTACTTGTCGATGAAGGCCATGAACTTCTTCATGCCCTCGTCGTCCTTCCATTGCGGATCCGACGCATCCTTCAGGTAGTGTGCCGACAGCACGCCCTCGGATGCCTCGAGACCGGCCGGTTTCATCACCGCGCCGATCGACACCGAAACGTCCGTCATCAGGTGCATCGGCTTCCACTCCAGCTCGGCGATCTTCTTGATGGCTTGGGCCGCGAATTTCGGTGTGGCGATGTTCACGAAAACATCGGCGCCGGTGCCCTTGAGCTTGACGATATGGGCGTCGATCGACGGCTCCGACGTCTCGTAGCTTTCTTCGGCCACGATCAGCTTGGATGCCTTTTCACCGAACACGTCCTTGATGCCGGCGAGGTAGTCCTTGCCGAAATCGTCGTTGGCATAGAAGATCGCGACCTTCGCGTCAGGCTTCTCTTTCAGGATGTATTTGGCGAAGATCCGGGCCTCGACCCGATAGCTGGGCTGGAAGCCCATGGTCCAGGGAAAATTCTTCGGGTCGTTCCACTTGCTGGCGCCGGTGGCGAGGAACAGCTGCGGCACCTTCTTGGCGTTGTGATATTTCTGCACGGCGGTCTGGGTCGGGGTGCCCAGCGCGTTGAAGATCAGGAACACTTCGTCGCTCTCGATCAGCTTGCGGACCTGCTCCACGGTCTTGGGCGGCGAATAGCCGTCATCGTAAGAGATCCAGTTGATCTTGCGGCCGTTGATGCCGCCCTGATCGTTGACCATCTTGAAATAGGCTTCCTCGGTCTTGCCGATGATGCCGTAGGCGGAAGCGGGACCGGAATAGGCCTCGACATTGCCGATCTTGATCTCGGTGTCGCTGGCGCCGGTGTCGTATTTCTTCTGCGCGAAGGCGCCCTGGGTGGAGAGCAATGTCAGGGCAGTTGCCGCGGCGAGCAGGACGAGTTTCTTGTTCTTCATGGAAATTCCTTGGGGTTTCTTGTTGGGCGGAGCAGGCACTTAAAAAAAAGAAAAGCGCCCGCGAGGGGCGCTTGGGTCAGGCCCTGGCGGCTTTCTTGTCGACTTCGGAGGCCACCGAGAACTCCTTGCGCAAGGTCGGCTTGTGGATCTTGCCCGTGGCGTTGCGGGGCAGCGCGTCAACGAAGCGGATCTGGCGTGGGCATTTGAAGCGCGCCAGATTGGCCGCGCAATGCGCGAAGACATCGGCCTCGGTCAGCTTTTGGCCCGCCTTGACCGCGACGATGGCAAGGCCCACTTCGCCCCATTGCGGATCGGAAATGCCGATCACGGCAGCTTCGGCAACGGCCGCGAGCTGGTGTAGCACGTTCTCGACCTCGGCCGGATAGACGTTCTCGCCGCCGGAAATGTACATGTCCTTCCAGCGGTCGACGATGTAGTAGAAGCCCTCTTCGTCGACGCGCGTCGCGTCACCGGTGTGCAGCCAGCCGTCGGTGAAGGAGGTCTTGTTCGCCTCCGGCCTGTTCCAGTAGCCCGGCGTGATGTTCGGCCCCTTGACCCAGAGCTCACCGAGCTCGCCGACATCGGCGTTGCTGCCGTCGGGCCGCACGATGCGCACTTCGGTGTGCAGCACGGGCTTGCCGGCGGAGCCGGCTTTGCGCGCCGCATCCTCGCGGTCGAGCACCAGCACGGCCGGCGAGGTCTCGGTCATGCCATAGCCTTGCTGAAGTGCGACACCGCGCGCCTCCCAGACCTTCAGCAGCGGCACCGGCATCGGTGCGCCGCCGACGCCGCCCACGATCAGCCGGCCGAGATCGGTCGTCGCGAAGGCGGGGTGTTGCGCCATGAACTGGTAGATCGCGGGCACGCCGAAGAACACGTTGATGCCCTGTGCGGAATCGTTGATCAGGCCGAGCGCGATGCCGGGATCGAAGGCGCGCATGATCATCACGGTGCCGCCGGCATGCAGCACCGGATTGGTATAGCAGTTCAGCCCGCCGGTGTGGAACAGCGGCAGCACGGTGAGTAGCACCGAGGACGGCCCTATGCAGGCGGGGCCACCGAGATTGACGCAATTCCAGAAGGTCATGCCATGGGTAATGGTCGCGCCCTTCGGATGTCCCGTCGTGCCCGACGTGTACATGATGGTCGAGACGTCATCGAGCGTGACCTGCTCGATCGCCTCGAGCGGCTTTGCGCCGGCAATGCCGGCCTCATAGGACCCGCCGGGGCCGAGCAGCAGGCTGGTTGCGATGCCGCACAGCTTTGCGACGGCAAGCGCGGTCTCGGCGAGGTCGGTGTCGTGGATCATCACCTTCGGCGCGCAATCGCCGGTGATGAACTGAAGCTCGGGAACGGTGAGGCGGGTGTTCAGCGGCACGAAGATGGCACCGAGGCGGCCGCAGGCGAACTGCACCTCCAGCGTATCGGTCGTGTTCAGGGCCAGCACCGCGACGCGGTCGCCGCGTGAGACGTTCAGCGTATGGCGCAGGAATGAGGCGAGGCGCGAGACGCGGGCGTCCAGCTGCGAATAGGTGACGCGGCGCTCGCTCGCGAGGTCGATCACCGCAACCTTGTCGGGCGTGCGGCGACCATGATGAACGATCCAGTCGTAGTAACGAACGGCCAAGAATTCCTCCCTCGGCGGTCTTTGCCGCCTGCATCCTTATTGCCGTGCACCATGCCCGGCGTGGCCCTGGGGCCAGCCGGAGTTGGTGCATCGACGTCTTTTTTGATTTGGAGTTGGCGCGCGAGGGGTCAAAATCGTCTTGCGTTGAGTTGCTAGGCCATGGCCCGCGCCGCAGTGGTTCTTCGGTCAGCCACTCTGCGCAAGTGAGCCGCCGATGTTCCGGCCATGGTGAACGAGACGAATCCGTCCGCGAGGCGAGACTGCGATGAAGAGCCCGTTCTATACCGCCGAGCACGATGCCTTCCGCGAAATGATGCGCCGCTTCGTCGAGAAGGAGATCTCCCCGTTCGCCCATGAGTGGGACGAGGCCGGCGAATTCCCCCGCGCGCTCTATCGCAAGGCGGCCGGGATCGGTCTGTTGGGGCTGGGATTCTCTGAGGAATATGGCGGGATCGCCGCCGACCAGTTCATGAAGATCGTGGCGAGCCAGGAATTGGCGCGGGCGGGCGCCGGCGGCGTCAGCGCCAGCCTGATGAGTCACACCATCGGCTCGCCTCCGATTGCGCGGGCGGCACGGCCGGAGGTGAGGGCGCGCGTGCTGCCGCAGGTGCTGTCAGGCGACAAGATCTCCGCGCTCGCGATCACCGAGCCGGGCGGCGGCTCCGATGTCGCGAACCTCGCCACAAGGGCGCGGCGCGACGGCGATCACTACGTCGTGAGCGGTGAGAAGACCTTCATCACCTCAGGCGTGCGCGCCGATTATCTGACCGTTGCGGTGCGCACGGGCGGCGAAGGTGCCGGTGGCGTCAGCCTGCTCCTGATCGAGGGCGATACGCCCGGCCTGTCGCGAACCAAGCTGAAGAAGATGGGCTGGTGGGCCTCCGACACCGCGACGCTGCATTTCGACCAATGCCGCGTGCCGGCCGAAAATTTGATCGGCGAGGAAGGCCAGGGCTTCAAGATCATCATGCAGAATTTCAACAGCGAGCGCATGGGCATGGCGGCCGGCTGCACCGCCTTCGCCCGGGTTTGCCTCGACGAGGCGATCGGCTACGCCAAAGAACGCAAGACTTTCGGAAAGCCGCTCGCCCAGCACCAGGTCATCAGGCACAAGATCGTCGACATGGCGCAGAAGGTCGCCGCAAGTCAGGCGATGCTGGAGATGCTGGCCTGGCGGCTCGAGCAGGGCGAGAGCCCGGTCGCCGAAATCTGCATGATGAAGAACCAGGCGACGCAGACCATGGCCTTCTGCGCCTCGGAAGCCGTACAGATCTTCGGCGGCGCCGGCTTCATGCGCGGCATCAAGGCCGAGCGCATCTACCGCGAGGTCAAGGTCAACGCCATCGGCGGCGGCACCGAGGAGATCATGAAGGATCTGGCCAGCCGGCAGATGGGGTTGTGATGAGAGTCGTCCCGGGGCGCGCGGAGCGCGAACCCGGGACCTGGAGATGAGTCCAACAATATCGAGATTCTCAGATGCGCAATTGCGCATCGTAGTTCGACGCTTCGCGTCGCCCCGGAATGACGAGGTTGAGAGAGAAAATGCTATTCACCGCCGACCACGACGACATCCGCCGCTCCCTGCAAAAGTTCATCGCGAATGAGATCAACCCTCATGTCGATGAATGGGAGAAGGCCGACATCTTCCCGGCGCACGAGCTGTTCAGGAAGATGGGCAGCCTCGGCTTCCTCGGCCTGAACAAGCCCGTGGAGTTCGGCGGCTCCGGCCTCGACTACTCCTATGCGCTGATGATGGCGGAGGAGCTTGGCGCCATCACCTGCGGCGGCGTGCCGATGGCGATCGGGGTGCAAACCGACATGGCAACGCCGGCGCTGGCGCGGTTCGGCTCCGACGAGGTGCGGCGCGAATTTCTGACGCCCTCGATCTCAGGCGATTTCGTCGCCTGCATCGGCGTCTCCGAGCCCGGCGCGGGCTCCGACGTCGCCTCGATCAAGACCCAGGCACGTTCCGACGGCGATGACTACGTCATCACCGGCGGCAAGATGTGGATCACCAACGGCACCCAGGCCGACTGGATCTGCCTGCTCGCCAACACCGGCGACGGGCCCGTTCACCGCAACAAGTCGCTGATCTGCGTGCCCATGAAGAGCAAGGGCGTCACCATCGCCCGCAAGCTCGACAAGATGGGAATGCGCTCCTCCGACACCGCGCAGATTTTCTTCGACAATGTCCGTGTCCCCAAGCGCAACCGGATCGGCGAGGAGGGAAAGGGCTTTACCTACCAGATGATCCAGTTCCAGGAGGAGCGGCTCTGGGGCGCGGCGGCTTGTCTTAAGGCGCATGAATACATCATCGATCAGACCATCGAATATACCCGCAACCGCAAGGCCTTCGGGAAGTCGATCCTCGACAACCAGGTGGTGCACTTCAAGCTTGCGGAGATGCAGACCGAGGTCGAGCTGCTGCGCGCGCTGATCTATCGTGCCGCCGAGCAGCTGGTGGCCGGCGAGGACGTGACCAAGCTTGCGACCATGGCCAAGCTCAGCGCCGGCCGGCTCGGCCGCGAGCTCACCGACGCCTGCTTGCAATATTGGGGCGGAATGGGCTTTACCAACGAGACGCCGGTCAGCCGCGCCTATCGCGACAGCCGCCTGACCTCGATCGGCGGCGGTGCCGACGAGGTCATGCTGATGGTCTTGTGCAAGATGATGGGCACGTTGCCCGGCAGCAAAGGAAGCTCTTGATGATCTCGCTCTATCACTGCGACGCTGCGCGCTCGTTTCGCCCGCTCTGGATGCTGGAAGAGATGGGGCTGCCGTATGAGCTGAAGATGCTGCCGTTCCCGCCGCGGGTCTTCGCCAAGGAATATCTGGCGCTCAATCCGCTCGGCACGATTCCCTTCATGGTGGACGGCGAGACGAAGATGACCGAATCCTCCGGCATCTGCCACTATCTCGGCATCAAGCATGGCCCGACGCCGCTGATGGTCGGGCCGGAAGATCCCGCCTATGGCGCGTTCTTGAACTGGATGTATTTCAGCGACGCCACGTTAACCTTCCCGCAGACGCTGGTGCTCCGATACACCCAGCTCGAGCCGGAGGAGCGGCGCAATCCGCAGGTCGCCGGCGACTATGCAAAATGGTTCCTGGGCCGGTTGCGCGCCGTCGAGGCAGCGACGGCCAATGCCGAAGCATTGTGCGCCGGCCGCTTCACCGCCGCTGACATTGTCATCGGTTATGCGCTTCGGCTGGCCGACAATATCGGGCTCGCCAAGGATTTTGGGCCAAATGTCGCAGCGTATTGGGCGCGCCTGCAGCAGCGGGACGGTTTCAAGCGTGCGGTTGCTGCGGAACAGAAGGCTGGCGCCGAGCAGAATGTTGCACCAAGAGTGCGGGCATAAGTTTTAGGTCGTCATTCCGGGGCGATGCGCAGCATCGAACTCCGGTGCGCCGTTGCGCACCTGAGAATCTCGAGGTTCCCCGGTGCGCAATTGCGCACCTGAGGTTCGGTCCTATGGGACCGCCCCGGAACGGCTCGCTGTGTCTTTTGACAGCGCTATCGCGTCGTGACAGCGCCCAAATTTCCGCTAAGGTGACCTCCGTCCGCAGCGGCCAGAGAGCCGCGCGAGGAGGATCCCAATGGAAGATAAAGGTCGCGAATCCGACCATCTGATGCTGATCACGCCGGAGCGGGTATTCTATGCCGGCCTGCTCGGCCGCCCTCGCAAGCGGACCCCCGGCTGCTGCCATATCTACGTCGCGGTGAAAGGCAGCCTGCACCTGACGATCGACGACGTCCACACGTCGGACGAATTGATCGTCACCCTGCCGAACCAGCGGCATTCCATCGCCAGCGACTACCGCACTGCAATCAGCGTGACCCTCGAGCCGGAAAGCATGCCGGATGGCGTGATCGAGGCCTTGGCCGAGCGGCTGCGGGGGCCGGACAAGGCCACCTATGCCCGCAAGATCCTCGCTGCCTACGCGCTGCTGCGCCAGCGCCGCTATGGCGACATCACCACCGCCGAGTTCGACGAGATGTGCTTTGGCGAGGCGCTTGCCCGCCGCGCGCTCGATCCACGCGTGACCCGGGCGGTCGCCCGCATCGAGCGGTTCACCGGCGAGCCGGTGACGGCCGACACCTGTGCGGCGGAAGCAGGGCTCTCGGCCTCGCGCTTCCTGCATCTGTTCAAGGAAGAGACCGGCATCTCGTTCCGCTCCTTCCGCGCCTGGAAGCGCGCACGGCATCTGCTGCACTTCGCCAACCAGGACCTCAACCTCGCCCATCTCGCGCAGGACATCGGCTATCCCGACTCCACGCATTTCAGCCATTCGATCCGCCGCTTCTACGGATTGAAGCCGCGCGCGATCTTCGTCGGCTCGCGCGACCTTGCGATCTATCGCAGCACGGAGACGGTGCGGCTCGCAGAGGCGAGTTAGGCTCGCTCTCGTAGGGTGGGCAAAGGCGCTCTTGCGCCGTGCCCACCACTTCTCGGCAACTGGCAAAGATGGTGGGCACGCTTCGCTTTGCCCACCCTACGAATTCGTCGTGTTTTCCAGCTTCTCCGCGCAAGAAGCCGCATGCCGCCCATCCCATGATCGCAAGCGTTGAATTCTCAACGTGCGAGACATCCAAGGCATGAGCGACAAGGCCGTCATCACCTGCGCGCTGAACGGCGTGCTCACCGACCCCAAGCAGCACAACGTGCCGGTTACGCCCGAGCAGATGGCACGCGAGGCCAAGGCTGCGTTCGATGCCGGTGCGTCCGTCATGCACATCCACCTGCGTCAGCAGGCGCCGGGCAAGGGACATCTGCCGTCCTGGGAGGTCGCCGTCAGCAAGGAGATCCAGCAGGCGATCCGCGAAGCCTGTCCCGGCGTGATCATCAATCACACCTCGGGCGTGTCAGGACCGAACTACTCCGGCGCGCTCGACTGCATCCGTGAGACCAAGCCGGAGATCGCCGCCTGCAACGCCGGCTCGCTGAATTATCTGAAGGTGAAGGCCGACAATAATTGGGCCTGGCCACCGATGATGTTCGACAACGCGGTCGAGAAGGTGAAGGACTATCTCGACGTCATGAACGCGGTCGGCACCATCCCCGAGTTCGAATGTTTCGACGTCGGCATCGTCCGCTGTGTCGGCATGTACACCCAGGTCGGCATGTACAAGGGACCGCTCGAATATAATTTTGTGATGGGCGTCGCTTCGGGAATGCCCTCGGACCCGGAGCTGCTGCCGATCCTGATCAGGCTGAAACGTCCCGAGGCGCATTTTCAGGTCACCGCGATCGGCCGCGAGGAAATCTGGCCGCTGCACCAGCGTTGCGCCGAGCTCGGCGGCCACCTGCGCACCGGTCTCGAGGACACTTTCTATCTCGCCGACGGCAAGAAGGTGACGTCGAACGGCCAGCTGATCGAGGCCGTCGCCGCCTGCGCCCGCCGTGCTGGCCGCGAGATCGCAAGCCCGGCCGAGGCGCGGAAGATCTTTGGGACGAATCGCTAGCCAAACATGGTCGTTCCGGGGCGCGCGAAGCGCGAACCCGGAACCTCGAGATTCCGGGTTCGATGCTGCGCATCGCCCCGGAATGACGGAGTAAACTGTGTCCATTCTCGAAAACACTATCTCCCCCGGCAGCACCGCCTACCACGCCAACCGCGACGGTATGCTCGGCCTGATCGACCGCATGCGTGCGCTGGAAGAGCGCACGCGCGCGGCGTCGGCGGCAGCGAAGGATCGCTTCCACAAGCGCGGGCAGCTGCTGCCGCGCGAGCGCGTCGCGCTGGTGCTTGATCCCGGTGCGCCCTTCATCGAGCTGTCCACGCTCGCCGGCTACATGTTCGACGTATCGGATCCCGCCAAGAGCGTGCCGGGCGGCGGCGTCATCGCCGGCATCGGCTTCGTCTCGGGCATCCGCTGCATGGTCAGCGCCAGCGATTCCGGCATCGATGCCGGCGCGCTGCAGCCTTACGGCCTCGACAAGACGCTGCGCGTGCAGGAGCTCGCGCTGGAGAACAAGTTGCCTTACGTGCAACTGGTCGAAAGCGCCGGCGCCAACCTGCTGCGCTACCGCGTCGAGGATTTTGTCCGCGGCGGCAACATCTTTCGCAATCTGGCGCGGCTCTCTGCGGCAGGCCTGCCCGTCGTCACCGTCACGCACGGCTCCTCGACTGCCGGCGGCGCCTATCAGACGGGTCTCTCCGACTATATCGTCATGGTCCGCGGTCGTACCCGCGCCTTCCTCGCCGGGCCGCCGCTGCTGAAGGCCGCGACCGGCGAGATCGCGACCGAGGAGGAGCTCGGCGGCGCCGAGATGCACACCCAGGTCTCTGGTCTCGGCGATTATCTTGCCGAGGACGACCGCGATGCGCTGCGCATCGGGCGCGAGATCATGGCGGCGCTGGAATGGGAACGGCCGGGCAGGACGGCGTCGGAATTCAAGCCGCCACGCTACGACCAGGACGAGCTGCTAGGCATCATGCCGATGGACCACAAACGCTCCGTCGACATGAAGCAGGTGATCGCACGCATCGTCGACGATTCCGATTTCACCGAGATGGCGCCGAATTACGGCCCCGCCACCGTCTGCGGCCACGCCCGCATCGAAGGACAGGCGATCGGCATCATCACCAACAACGGGCCGCTCGATCCCGCCGGCGCCAACAAGGCGACGCATTTCATTCAGGCGTGCTGCCAGACGCGCACGCCGATCCTCTATCTCAACAACACCACCGGCTACATGGTCGGCAAAGCCTATGAAGAAGCCGGCATGATCAAGCACGGCTCGAAGATGATCCAGGCGGTGACCTCGGCGACGGTGCCGCAGATCACCATCTATTGCGGCGCCTCGTTCGGCGCCGGCAATTACGGCATGTGCGGCCGCGGCTTCCATCCGCGCTTCTGCTTCTCCTGGCCCAACGCCAAGACCGCCGTGATGGGCGGCGAGCAGGCGGCTGAAACCATGGCTATCGTGACGGAAGCCGCTGCCGCGAGGCGCGGAAAGCCGGTCGAAAAGGAAAAACTCGACGCGATGAAGGCGCAAATCATCGGCGTGTTCGACGGCCAAATGGACGTGTTCTCGACCAGTGCCCGCGTGCTCGACGACGGCGTGATCGACCCGCGCGACACCCGCGCGGTGCTGTCCGAAGTGCTCGCGATCTGCCGCGAAGGCGACGCACGGACGCCGCAGCGCATGCAGTTCTCGGTGGCCCGCCCATGAGGAACGGATCAGTGCAGCACCGGCCGTTCGTCAAGGTCCTGGTCGCCAATCGTGGCGAGATCGCGCTTCGCGTGATGCGCAGCGCGCGGCAGCTGGGCCTTGGCGTCGTCGCGGTCTATTCGGATGCTGACCGTGACGCACTCCACGTGCAACAGGCCGACCAGGCCGTGCGCATCGGCGAAGCCTTGCCGGCTCAATCCTATCTCAACATCCCCGCGATCATCGCCGCGGCGAAAGCGAGCGGCGCGGATGCGGTTCATCCCGGCTACGGCTTCCTCGCCGAGAACGAGGATTTTGCGCAAGCCTGCAAGGATGCCGGCCTGATCTTCATCGGCCCGTCGCCACAGGCGATCGAGGCGATGGGCAACAAGGCCGGCGCCAAGGAGATCATGAAGAAGGCCGGCGTCCCCTGCGTGCCCGGCTATCAGGGCGCCGATCAGGGTGACGAGGTCATGCTCGCGGAGGCCAAAGAGATCGGCTTCCCCGTGATGATCAAGGCCGTCGCCGGCGGCGGTGGACGTGGCATGCGGCTCGTGACGGACGCCGCTTCGTTCCCCGATTCGCTGCGCAGCGCGCGTTCCGAAGCCAAGGCCGCGTTCGGCGATCCCACGGTGATCCTCGAACGCGCCATCCAGAATCCCCGCCACATCGAGATCCAGGTGTTCGGCGACGGCCACGGCAACGCCATCCATCTCGGCGAGCGCGACTGCTCGGTGCAGCGGCGGCATCAGAAGCTGATCGAGGAGGCGCCGTCGCCCGCCGTGACGCCGGAGCTGCGCGCGAAAATGGGTGACGTCGCGGTCGCCGCGGTGAAGGCGCTGCGTTACGAGGGCGCCGGCACGCTGGAATTCCTGCTCGACGAAAACGGCGAATTCTACTTCATGGAGATGAATACGCGTCTCCAGGTCGAGCATCCCGTGACCGAGGCCATCACCGGGCTCGATCTCGTCGAGCTGCAACTGCGAGTCGCGCGCGGTGAGCCGCTGCCGATAAAGCAGCAGGATATCAAGTTCGCCGGCCATGCCATCGAGGTGCGGCTTTGCTCGGAAGATGCCGCGCACGACTTCATGCCGCAGTCCGGCCGCATGGCGCGCTGGCAGGTGCCAGATGGCGTCCGCGTCGAGCACGCGATGCAATCGGGCTCGGAGATTCCGCCGTTCTACGATTCCATGACCGCCAAGGTCATCAGTCACGGCGCGAGCCGCGAGGAGGCGCGAGCGCAGCTGATCGTCGGCCTGGAGCAGCTCACGGCCTTTGGCGTGACCACCAACCAGGCGTTCCTGATGTCGTGCCTGCGCCACTCCGGCTTCGCCAAGGGCGAGGCGACGACGGCCTTCATCGGCGCGCATCGCGATGAGCTATTGGCGCCGCGTGCGGACGCGGCCTTCGATACGGCTTTGGCGGGGCTGCTGCTCTATGTCACCAACCCGCGCGCGCCGTTATGGCAGGGCGGGCGGAGCCTCGCCGCCACCTTTCCGTTGCCAGCGAAGATCGAGATCGCCGGTCAGACATACGAACTCGAAGTCACGCGCGAGCGCGATGGTAGTTACACCGTCGCCGCCCACGGCCGGCAAGACAAGTTCGAGATCGACCAACTCGATTCCGACGCCGTCCGCTTCAGCCACAATGGCGTGATGGACAGCGCAAAGTTCCTGCGCGACGGCGACCGGCTCTACCTCCAGCATCGCGGCATCCCGCTCGCGGTCACCGATCTCACGCTCGCCGCGCCGAAGGCCGCCACAAGCAATGGCGGTGACGGCAAGGTGCGCGCCGCCATGAACGGGCGCGTCGTCGCCGTGCTGGTCAAGCCGGGCGACCGTGTCAAAGCCGGCCAACCGGTGCTGACGCTGGAAGCGATGAAGATGGAGCACGTCCACAAGGCCGGCGTCGACGGCGTGGTGGCGGCTATCGACGTCGCCGAAGGCGAGCAGGTGACGACGGGCAGGATCGTCGCCGAGATCGGGGCAGGTTAGCGCGGCGAAGGCAGTCTCGTAGGGTGGGCAAAGGCGCAAAGCGCCGTGCCCACCATCTCGCGCTAATCGCAGAAAAGTCGTGGGCACGCTCCGCTTTGCCCACCCTACGGCACCCTGGTAGGTGGTCAAAAATCCCTGTTAACTCAGTTGTTTAATTGCATATCGGCGCGAGGGGTGAAATTCAACTTGAACGTCGTTCATTTTCAAGTTACAAATATTGAACATTGTTCAATTTGGAGCCGGCATGTTGCGCGTCAATGATCCCGCCCAAGCGACCAATCCGACGCTCCCGTCGGTAGCCCGCCGCTTCTCGTTGGCCGCCCCGCAACTCCACGAGAGATACCTGATTGGGGCCCTCTGCGTTCTGACGCTGTCGGCACTCCTCGCTCCCGCACTGCCCGCCGCCGCTTGGCACGTCCCGCACTTCGTCGACAGTCGCACTTGGCTCGGTGTGCCCAACGCCGGCGATGTGCTGAGCAATCTCGCCTTTCTCGCGATGGGCGTCTGGGGTTCGGAGCGGCTGCGCGCCCGCCATGATGCGCCCGTGGGTGCAAGTTGGCTTTTCGTCGGCCTGATCCTCACTTGCCTGGGATCTGGCTTCTATCACCTGGACCCCGACATGCCGGAGCGGCTCGTGGCCGATCGTCTTGGCATGGCGGTGGCGTTCGCGGGATTTCTCGGCATTGCAGCCAGTGAGCGCATCAGCGTGCGCGCCGGCGAGGCGGTGCTGGTCCTGATGATGATGGCCGGCCTGTTAGCTGCCTGGGTGGCGCGCGAGAATCTCACGCCATGGGTGATCGTGCAGTTCGGCGGCATGGCGCTTGCCGTGGCACTGGCGTTGACGCGGCCGCGGCCTGGTGCGCTCGGCGTGCCGCTGGGCGGCGTGATCTTCTTTTATGTGCTGGCGAAGCTTTTCGAACTCGGTGACGCGCTCATTTTCGAAGCGACAGGACACATCGTCTCGGGCCACACGCTCAAGCACCTGGCCGCAGCGCTGGCGGCGTGGCCGGTGATCAGGTCGTTGGCGCCAACTGGCTCCGCCCCGTGCCCTCATTGAGCAGACACGCCACCTGATGCCCATCGCCCGCGTCCAGCAGCGCCGGCCGCTCTGTCTTGCAACGCTCCATCGCAAACCGGCAGCGGGTGTGAAATGCGCAGCCTGAGGGCGGATTGACCGGGCTCGGCACATCGCCGTCGACCAGCGGCGCGAGCTTCTTCGCGAGCGGATTCGCCACGGGCACCGAGGCGAGCAGCGCCTGCGTGTAGGGGTGCCTGGGATTGCGAAACAGCTCGTCCTTGCCTGCGATCTCGACAATGCGGCCGAGATACATCACGGCGACGCGATGGCTGATATGAGCGACCACGGCGAGGTCGTGCGCGATGAAGAGATAGGAGAAGCCGTGCCGGCGCTGCAGGTCGATCAGCAGGTTGATCACCTGCGCCTGGATCGAGACGTCGAGCGCGGAGACCGGCTCGTCGCAGACGATCAGGCGCGGCTCGAGTGCGAGCGCGCGCGCGATGCAGATGCGCTGGCGCTGGCCGCCGGAGAATTGATGCGGGAAGTTGTGCATCTGGTCGGCTCGCAAGCCCACCTGCTCGAACAGCGTCGCGACCCGCGCCTCCAGTTCCTTGCCGCTGGCCAGCCCGTGCACCGCAAGCGGCTCGCCGACGATGTCGCCGGCCGTCATGCGCGGATTGAGCGAGGCAAACGGGTCCTGGAACACGATCTGCATCGAGCGCCGGTGCGGCCGCAGGTCCGCCTTGGACAGATGGGTGATGTCCTCGCCGTCGAGCCGAATCTGGCCCGAGGTCGGCTCGACCAGCCGCAACACGCTGCGCGCCACCGTCGACTTGCCGCAACCGGATTCGCCGACGAGCCCGAGCGTCTCGCCGGCATGAACCGAGAACGAGACGCCGTCGACCGAGTGCACGGTGCCAACTTGCCTGCGCAATACGCCGGCCCGCACCGGGTAGTGCTTCTTGAGGTTGGTGACTTCGAGCAGAACTTCGCTCATGCCACCTCCGCGACTTCAGCCGCACGCCAGCAGGCTGCAAGATGTCCGCCGCCCCAATCCGCAAGCGGCGGATATTCGGCCTCGCAGCGCTTGATTGCGAGCTTGCAGCGCGGTGCGAAGGCGCAGCCCTTCGGCAGCCGCACAAGCGACGGCACGGTGCCGGGAATTTCGTTGAGCCGCGCCTGCGCCGGGACGCCGGATGCCGGCACCGCCGGGATCGAGGCCATCAGCCCGCGCGTATAGGGATGCTTTGGGGCGGCGAACAGCGCTTCGACGCTGGCTTCCTCGACCTTGCGGCCCGCATACATCACGATCACGCGCTGCGCCGTCTGCGCGACCACGCCGAGATCGTGCGTGATCAGCACGAGCCCGGTGCCGAGCTCCTTCTGCAGGTCGAGGATCAGCGCCAAAATCTGCGCCTGGATGGTGACGTCGAGCGCGGTGGTCGGCTCGTCCGCGATCAGCAGCGCCGGCCGGCAGGCCAGCGCCATCGCGATCATCGCGCGCTGACGCATGCCGCCGGAGAGTTGATGCGGATATTCCTTCGCGCGCCGCGCCGGCTCGGGAATGCGGACCAGGCGCAGCATCTCGACGGCGATATTCCGGGCCTCTTTGGCCGGGATGTTCCGGTGCAGCCGCACCGCCTCGACGATCTGGTCGCCGATCCGCATCACCGGATTGAGCGAGGTCATCGGCTCCTGGAAGATCATTGAGATGCGGTTGCCCCTGACGGCACGCATCTCCGCTTCATCCAGTGCCAGCAGATCGGTGCCCTCGAGCGAGATGGAGCCGCCGACGATGCGGCCGGGCGGATCGGGCACCAGCCGCATCAGCGACAGCGCGGTGACGCTCTTGCCGCAGCCGGATTCGCCGACGATCGCCAGTGTCTCGCCGCGCTTGACGGTAAAGGAGAGGTCGTCGACCGCCTTGAACAAACCGGAATTGGTGAAGAACACCGTTTTCAGGTTCTTCACTTCGAGCACAAGGTGGGATTTGTCCGTCATCAGCCGCGCTGCCTCGGATCCAGGATGTCGCGCAGGGCGTCGCCGAACAGATTGGCGCCGAACACGGCGAGGCTGATCGCAATGCCCGGGAAGATAACCAGCCACGGCGCGGTTCGGACATATTCGGCGGCGGACTCGGAGAGCATGCGGCCCCAAGACGGATACGGCTCGGGAATGCCGAGGCCGAGGAAGGAGAGGGAAGCTTCCGTCAGGATGGTCGAGCCGAGCTGCGCGGTCGCGAGCACGATCAGCGGCGCCAGCGTGTTCGGCAGCACGTGGCGGAGCGCAATGCGCACTTCGCTCATGCCGATCGACTTGGCGGCTTCGATGAAGGGGAGTTCGCGCAGCGCCAGCGTGTTGGCGCGGATGACACGCGCGACCGTCGGGATCAGCGGAATGGCAATCGCAATGATCACGTTCGGCAGCGACGGGCCGAGTGCCGCCGTCATCACCAGCGCCAGCACCAGCAACGGCAGCGCCTGGAGGACGTCGGAGACGCGCTGGAATACGAGATCGACCCAGCCCGAGAGATAGCCGGAGGTGAGGCCGACGATGACGCCGATCGTGCCACCGAGCGCGGTCGAGCCGATCCCGACCGCAAGCGAGATCCGCGCGCCGTGGATGATGCGGCTGAACACGTCGCGGCCGAAGGAGTCTGTTCCCATCCAGTGCGCCAGGCTCGGGCGGGCCAGAGCGCGGGCCGAATCGATCGACAAGGGATCATAGCGCGCGATGAAATCGGCGAAGATGGCCGTGAACACGAACACGGTCATGATGACGAGGCCGGCGGCGCCCAGCACATGCCGCTGTGCCAGAAACAGCACGCGGCGCCAGCCTCCGGTCGCATGCGCGCCGGCCCGCCTCAGTTCAACGTCGAAGTCGATCGCGGCCAAATTGATCTCCTAATCCGTGTACCTGATGCGCGGATCGAACACGGCGTAGAGCATGTCGACGATGAAATTCGCGCTCACCACCACGACGGCGATCAGCATCACGAGGTTCTGCACGATCGGATAGTCGCGCCAGCGGATCGCCTCAACCAGGAAGCGGGCGACGCCGGGGATGTTGAACACCGTCTCGGTGACGATCAGGCCGCCGATCAGGAACGCCGCCTCGATGCCGATCACGGTGATGACGGGCAGGATCGCGTTCTTCAGCGCGTGCTGATAGTTCACGGCGGCATCGGAGGCGCCCTTGGCGCGCGCGGTGCGGATGTAGTCCTGACGCAGCACCTCCAGCATCGAGGATCGCGTGATGCGCATGGTCAGCGCCGCGCTGCGGAAGCCGACCGCGGCGGCCGGCACGGCGTAGGTTGCGAACGCCTCGAGCCAGGTCTGCGGATTCGGGTTGAAGATCGGCATCTGGCCGAACATCGCCACCGACGCCGTGAGGATGAGCAGGCCGAGCCAGAACGACGGCAGCGACAAGCCGCTGAGGCTGACGACACGCAAGGCGTAATCCAGCCGTGTGCCCTGCTTCACGGCGCTGATGACGCCGAGCGGAATGCCAATCGAGACCGAGAACAACAGCGCGAGGCCGGCGAGCCGCGCCGTGATAGGGATCCGCGGCAGGATCTCCTGCAGCGCCGGCTTCTCGGAGACGTAGGAGTAACCAAAATCGCCGCGCAGAAAACCGCTGATCCAGTGCCAATATTGCACGATCAGCGGCTGGTCGATGCCGAGCTCCTTCTCCAGGTTGGCCTTGTCGGCGGGATCGACATAGCCGGCCGCGGCGAACAGGATGTCGACGATGTTGCCGGGCACGATGCGCAGCAGGAGGAAGATGACGATCGAGATCCCGAACAGGGTCACGAGCATCAGGAACAGGCGTCGCACCAGATAGGCAAACATCCTTCGCCCTCCGCGAGCCGCTAGTCTTCAGCCTGCCGCGCTACTTGTCGAGCCACGCGTCCTCGTAGCGAAAGCCGTTATAGGAGCTGTTCGACATGATCGTGATGCCCTTGACGTAGGGCTGCCAGCACGTGCCGGCCCGTGCATGGAAGATGATCGGACGGGCGACATCCTCCTGCAGCTTCTTGTCGATATCCCAGACCAGCGGCTTGCGCTTGCTGGTGTCGGTCTCCTGCGATTGCACGTCGAACAGCTTCTCGATCTCCTTGTTGCAGTAATTGGTGTAGTTCCGCTCCGAGCCGCAGGAATAGTTTTCGTAGAAGGACTGGTCGGGATCGTCGACGGAATTGCCGGTCAGATTGAGGCCGAGCATGTAGTCCTTGCGCGCGACTTTCGGGAACCAGTTCGCGGTTTCGACGACGTCGAGCTCGCCGTCGATATAGATGCTCTTGAGCTGGTCGATCAGGATCACGGCGGGGTCGCGATATTCCGCGAGATTGCGCGTCGAGACCTTCACCGCGAGGTGCTTGTCGGGGCCGTAGCCCGCCTTCTGCATCAGCTTCTTCGCGTCCTCGCGGTTCGCGTTCACGTCCCTTCCATAGCCCGGAATGGTCTCGAGCTTGTCCTTGGGCATGCCCCAGACGCCTTGGGGCTGTGGCAGCATGGTGCCGCCGATATCGGCCTGGCCTTCGAACAGGATATCGACGAACGCCTTGCGGTCGAGTGCAAGCGCCACCGCCCGACGAATATCGATGTTGTCGAACGGCGCCGAGGTCGAATTGACGATGATGTTGGTCGAAACGTTGGTCGGCTCGACGACGCAAGTCGCGTTCGGCGCTTGCGACTTGATGTCCTTCAGGAGGGGGATCGTGATGTGAGTTGGGAAGGTCATGTCGAACTTGCCGGCGACAAACGCCAGGATCGCGGTCGAGCGGTTCGTGATGATCGTGTACTCGATGCCGTCGAGATAGGGCAGGCCCTTCTTCCAATAGTCCGGATTTCGCGTCAGCTTGATCGATTCATTGGCCTTGAACTCGACGAACTTGAAAGGCCCGGTTCCGATCGGATGGGTGCGCATGTCCGCGGGCGAGACGTGGCAGGGATAGATCGGCGTATAGCCGGAGGCGAGCATCGCCAGCAGTGACGGCTGTGGCCGCTTCAGGTCAAACGAGACCTCGAAATCGCCACTCGTCGTGATCTCGTTGACTTCGTTGTACCAGGCCTTGCGCGGATTCTGCCGAAGCTTCTGCTGCGATTTGCCCATCAGGAGATCGAAGGTGCATTTGACGTCGGCCGATGTGAACGGCTTGCCGTCATGCCATTTGACGCCCTGGCGCAGCTTGAACGTCAGCTTCTTGTTGTCGTTGCCCCAGGACCAGCTTTCGGCCAGTTCGGGCCTCAGGGTCTCAGGACTATTCTGCGCGATGTGCTGGTCGTAAATGACGAGATTATTGAAAACGCCCATGAACGGCACGTTGACCGAATAGGTCGCGCCTTCGAGGATCGATGCGTTGGCCGGGCTGTCGCGGTGATACATTCGCAGGACGCCGCCCTGCTTGGGCTCGCCGGCGAGCGTGGTGGTTGAGGCCGTCAGCACAGATAGCGCCGCCATTGCGGCGAGCGCCCACACGCTCCGCATGCTCATCCTCCCTGGACATCAGTCTTTTTGGCCTTTGCGGCCTGTTTGTCGCGACGATAGCACGCGAGTTGAGGGAGGCAACCGGTAAGGCCGCATGCCGCCTCGACAATTCGGATGACCGAAGGCCGCAGGTCTTCATGCTCTCACGATGAGAGTGCAGGTGCGAAGAGATGGTTCCGGTGCTGGTGTTGCGGATGTTGCGCGTAATCGCACCAACAAACTCCGCTGTCGTCCCGGGGCGCGACGAAGTCGCGAACCCGGGACCCATAACCACAGGGAGACGCTGCGGCGCGCGCTCGCAACTCCGAGTCTTCGCCAAACACCTTCCTGTGGCTATGGGTCCCGGATCAGCGCTTCGCTTGTCAGGACGACAGCGGAATTCGTAGATACGCCCTCACACGATCCTCGACGCCTTGTTCCCCCAATACCGGTCCCGCAGCAGGCGCTTGTACAACTTCCCCGTCGGCAGCCGCGGCAATTCCTTCTCGAAATCGACCGAGCGCGGCACCTTCTGCCGCGACAGCGATTTTGCGCAGAATGCGATCAGCTCTTCGGCGAACGCCGCGCCCGGCACGACATCAGGCATCGGCTGTACCACCGCCTTCACCTCTTCGCCGAGATCGGGATTGGGCACGCCGAACACAGCGGCATCGGCGACCTTGGGATGGGTGATCAGCAGATTCTCGCATTCCTGCGGGTAGATGTTCACGCCACCGGAGATGATCATGAAGGTGGCGCGATCGGTGAGGTAGAGAAACCGGTCGGCATCGACATAGCCGACGTCGCCGACCGTGCTCATGCTGCCGTCGGCCGAGCGCGCCTCCTTGGTCTTCTCCGGATCGTTGAAATATTCGAACGGCGAGGCGGTCTTGAACCACACCTGGCCGGGCGTGCCGGTCGGGCATTCCCGCATGTTCTCGTCGAGGATGTGGAGGTCGCCGAGCAGCACCTTGCCGACGGTGCCGCGGTGGCTAAGCCATTCCTCGCTGTTGCAGGCGGTAAAGCCGAGGCCCTCCGTCGCGCCGTAATATTCGTGGATGATCGGGCCCCACCATTTGATGATGTCGTCCTTGACCAGAGCCGGGCAGGGCGCAGCGGCGTGGATGGCGATCTCCAGCGACGACAGGTCGTAACGGCCGCGCACCTCCTCCGGCAACTTCAGCATGCGCGAGAACATCGTCGGCACCAGCTGGGTGTGGGTGATACCCCACCGCTCGACCAGCTCGAGGTAACGCTCGGGATCGAAACTCTCCATGATGATCACGGTGCCGCCCATGCGGATCGTGAGGTTCACGGCCGCCTGCGGCGCCGAGTGATAGAGCGGGGCCGGCGAGAGGTAGACCATGCCCTCCCGGTAGTGCCAGAGCTTGGTCAGAAAATCGAACAGCGGCAGATTATGCTTCGGCGGCTCCTCCGGCAGCGGCCGCAGAATGCCTTTCGGTCGTCCCGTCGTGCCGGACGAATAGAGCATGGCCGTGCCGAGCCACTCATCCGCGATCGGTGTTGCCGGCATATCCGCGGTGACGTCCGCAAGTCCGACGATGCGCTCGCTCTCGCCGGGGCCGTCGGCGACGATGCAGAGCTTGATGTCGGGGCAGGCCTTGATCGCCTCGCGGGCGATGTCGAGCTTCGCCACCGAGGTGATCAGGATTTTCGACCGGCTGTTGACCAGCAGATAGGCGAGTTCGCCCGGCGTCAGGAACGAGTTGATGCAGGTGTAATACAGCCCGGAGCGTTCGCCGGCGCCGCAGGCCTCCAGATAGCGCGAATTGTTCTCCATGAAGATCGAATAGTGGTCGAGCCGCTTCAAGCCGTGCTTGCGGAACAGATGGGCCAGCCGGTTGCTGCGCGCATCGAGCGCGCGATAGGTGACGGCCTCGCCTGTGGCCGCCATGATGAAGGCGGGCTGCAGCGGGCGTAGGCGGGCATGCTGACCTGGGTACATCTATCCTCCGGCTTTGGATTATGCGGCGAGAAGCAGGATTTCGCGCACCTGCGCCGGGCCTTCGATCTTGCGCGGGTTGCGCGGGATCCAGTTGGTGCGCATCGCCTGCTCGGCGATTGTCTCGAAATGCTCGGGCGATACACGCACCTCTGCGAGGCTGCGCGGCATGCCGAGCGAGCGGATGAAGGCATCGAGCACATCGGCGGCGTTGTGGCCGGGAAAGCCCATGGCGGCCGCGACGATCATCTGCCGCTCGGCATTGGCGCTCGCATTCCAGCGCATCACCGCCGGCAGCATGATGCAGGAGGTGTAGCCGTGCGGCACGTCGAAGGCCGCGCCCAGCACGTAGCCGATGCCGTGGCTCGCGCCCATCGGAACGCCGGCCGCGAGCGCGCCCATCGACAGCCAGGTGCCGATCTGCGCGTCCATCCGCGCGTCGAGATCGGCGGGGTCGGCTTTCACCCGCGGCAGCGCGTCCGCGAGCATGGCGAGGCCCTTCACCGCTTGCGCGTCGGCATAGGGATGCGTCTCGCGCGAGCAGATCGCCTCGACGCAATGGTCGATGGCGCGGATGCCGGTCGACAGGAACAGCCATTCCGGCGTGTGTACGGTGATCGCGGGATCGAGGATGGTCGCGCGCGGCACGGCGAGCGGATGCCGCAGCATCTGCTTCACATGCGCAGCTCGGTCGGTGACGCCCGCGATGGATGAGAACTCACCGCCCGCGATCGTGGTGGGCACGCTAACCTGGCGCACGGTCGGCGCCGTCATCTCCGGTGCGACGCCCTTGTGCACGCGGATCCGCTCGATGCCGTCGACATCGTCGATGCCGTTGGCGAGGCAAAGCTGCACCGCCTTGGCGCCGTCGGTGATCGAGCCGCCGCCCACGGTGACGATCAGGTCGGCGCCGGCCTCGCGCGCCGCGTTGGTTGCCGCGATCACCGCCTCGCGCGGCGTGTGCGCCGGCATGGCATCGAACAGGCCGGCGCAGCGGGGGCCCAGAGCTTCCTTGATCTTGCTGATTTCGTCGGTCTGCCGGTTCAGCGTGCCCGAAACCATCAGGAAGGCGCGGCGCGTTCCCAGCCGGTCCATCTGCGCGACGATGGCCTCAGTTGCAGGATGGCCGAACACGACCTCCTCGATCGCGCCGAAAACGACACGTCCCTGGTGCACGCCTGTCCTCCCGGACAATTCGTCTTGTTTTTGTGAGGGCAATCTAGCCGAGCGGATGGCGTTCGTCATGTGCGAAGGCGCTGGCTGCTCTTCCCCTTTCCCCGCGTGCGGGGAAAGGGGAAGGACGTTTCCATTCATGAGCCCGGCGAATAAAGTCCAATCGCAAACCTGCCGGCTATTCAGCGCGTGCGGGGTGGGTTGCCACCCCCGTCAACCCGCCATCCGGTCAGGGCGCGCTTGGAGCCCTGCACGCGCTTTGGTCTTGAAGTGGTCATCAACTCCACCCATCTTGGGACGCCCGCGGGTAAATGCCTACCCTGCCTTTTCCGCGGCTTTTGGCATGAGGACGATGCGAGGACCTGGGATGGCTGGACCGGATGGAAGCGAGCGACTTGTCAAAAAGCACGAATTCGTCCAGCCGCGGCATTACGCACTCGCGGGTCTCCTCGTCGCTTCGTTCGCGCTCACCGGTTGCGGGCAGCCCACCTCGCAAGCGTCTGCGCCGCCGCCGGCGCCCGTGACGGTCGCCCAGCCGGTCAAGCGCACCGTTACCGATTGGGACGAGTTCACCGGCCGCTTCGAGGCGGTGGAGGAGGTGCAGGTGCGCCCGCGCGTCGGCGGCTTCGTCAACTCGGTCGAATTCCAGGACGGCGCCATCGTGCGTCAGGGCGATTTGCTTTACGTGATCGACCCGCGTCCGTTCGAGGCGGTGGCCACGCAGGCGGAGGGGCAGCTGTCGGACGCCCGGGCCAAGGTGGAACTTGCCAAGCGCGAGCTCGACCGCGGCCTCAGCCTGGTGCAGACCAGCGCGGTCTCCGAGCAGGTCGTCGATCAGCGCCGTCAGGCCCTGCAAGCTGCGCATGCCGCGGAGGTGCAGGCTGAAGGTGCGCTCAAGGCCGCCAGACTGAACATCGAGTTCACGCACGTGACGGCACCGTTGACCGGCCGCGTCAGCCGCCATCTCGTCAGCCCCGGCAATCTCGTGCAGGGCAGCGACACCGGCACCTCGACGCTGCTCACCTCGATCGTCGCGCTCGATCCGATCTACGTCTATTTCGACATGGATGAGGCGACCTTCATCAAATACAGCAAGCTGTGGTTCGAAGGGCGGCGCCCGAGCTCGCGCGACACGGCCAATCCGGTGCAGGTGACGCTGGCCGGCGAAACCAAGCCGTCCCATGAAGGCACCATCAATTTCCTCGACAACCGGCTCGACGTTTCGACCGGCACGCTGCGCAGCCGCGCGGTGGTCAAGAATACCGATCTGTCGATCCTGCCCGGCCAGTTCGGGCGCGTACGGCTGATCGGCAGCGCACCTTATGAAGCATTGCTGATCCCGGATGTCGCGGTTGCGACCGACCAGTCCCGCAAGATCGTGTTCGTGGTGAAGCCCGACGACACCGTCGAGGCGCGTCCCGTGGTGCTCGGGCCGCTGGATGACGGCCTGCGCGTGATCCGCGAAGGATTGAAGGCCGAGGACCGCGTCATCGTCAACGGCATCCAGCGTGCCCGTGTCGGCGCCAAGGTTGCCCCGCAGACCGCGCAAGCCCCAGCCGGTGGCAAGTCATGAATCTCGGTCGTCTCTCCATCAACCAGCCCATCCTGGCGATGGTGCTGTCGATCGTGCTCCTGATCATCGGTGCGCTCGCCTACACCACGCTGCCGGTGTCCGAATATCCGCAAGTGGTGCCGCCCACCGTCGTCGTCACCACGCAATATCCCGGCGCCTCCGCGCAGACCGTCTCCGACACGGTCGCAGCTCCCATCGAGCAGGAGATCAACGGCGTCGAGGACATGCTGTATCTCTACAGCCAGGCGACCTCGAACGGCCAGCTCACCATCACCGTCACCTTCAAGCTCGGCACCGATCTCGACAAGGCCCAGGTGCTGGTGCAGAACCGCGTCGCGATCGCGCAGCCGCGGCTGCCCGAGGAGGTGCAGCGCAACGGCGTCACCACCCGCAAGAACTCGCCCGACATCCTGATGGTCGTGTTCATGCTGTCGCCCGACGACACGTTCGACCAGCTCTACATCTCCAACTACGCGCTGCTCCAGGTTCGCGACCAGCTGCTGCGTCTCGACGGCGTCGGCGACATCCAGATCTTCGGCGCGCGCGACTACTCGATGCGGCTGTGGCTCGATCCTGACCGGATCGCCAATCTCGGCCTGACCTCGGCGGAGGTGCTGGCCGCGATCCGCGCCCAGAATGTGCAGATCGCCGGCGGCCAGATCGCCGAGCCGCCGATCGCCGATCGCGCCTTCCAGCCGAATCTCACCTTTACCGGGCGCCTGAAGGACCAGAAGCAGTTCGAGGACATCCTGATTAAGGCCGGCTCCGATGGCCGCGTCGTTCGGCTGCGCGACGTCGCCCGCATCGAGCTCGGGGCGCTCGCCTACAGCACCAACAGCTTCCTGCTGCGCAAATCCGCGGTCGCCATGCTGGTGACGCAGCGGCCCGGGTCCAACGCTCTCGCTACCGCGAAGAACATTACCGACACGATGACGAGGCTCAAGGAGAGCTTCCCGAAAGGCCTCGACTACAATATCGGCTACAATCCCACCGAATTCATCGCGCAGTCCGTCCACGAGCTGATCAAGACCATCTATGAGGCCATGCTGCTCGTGGTCATCGTCGTGCTGGTGTTCCTGCAGGGCTGGCGTCCGGCGATCATTCCGATCATCGCGATCCCGGTGTCGCTGGTCGGCACCTTCGCGGTGATGGCGGCGCTGGGCTTCTCCATCAACAACCTCACACTGTTCGGCCTCGTCCTCGCGGTCGGCATCGTGGTCGACGATGCCATCGTGGTGGTCGAGAATGTCGAGCGCCATCTCGAGCACGGCATGAGCCGGCGCGATGCTGCTCTCAAGACCATGGAGGAGGTCGGCGGCGCGCTGGTCTCGATCGCGCTGGTGCTCTGCGCGGTGTTCGTTCCGACTGCCTTCCTGGGCGGTATTTCCGGGCAGTTCTTCCAGCAATTCGCCGTCACCATTGCGGTCGCGACCGCGATCTCCTGCTTCTGCTCGCTGACGCTGTCGCCGGCGCTGTCCTCGCAGATCCTGGTGCCGCACGAGGAGAAGCGGCCGCCGGCAAGCTGGAATGTCATCGCGCGGGCGTGGGGTGCCTTCACCGGGGTCTTCAACCGTGTGTTCGACCGGCTGGCGCATGGCTATGCCGGCCTCGCCAATTTCGTCATCCGTCATGCGGTGGTGATGATCCTGATCTACGTCGCGCTGATCGGAAGCGCCGGCTGGCTGATCGCGACCACGCCGCAAGGCTTCATCCCGGCGCAGGACCGCGGCTACGTCATCGTCTCCGTGCAATTGCCGGGCGCGGCTTCGCTGGCGCGCACCACCGAGGTCGTGCGCGAGATCGAGCGGATCGCGCTGGATACGCCGGGCATCGTCCGCGTCGCGGCCTTTGCCGGCTTTTCCGGCGCCACGCGCACACAGGCGGGTAACGCGGCGGCGCTGTTCCCGGTGTTCGACGAGCCCGAGGCGCGGATGAAGAAGGGATTGTCTGCGAACGCCATCACGGTCGAGCTGCGCAAGCGCCTGTCCGCGATCCAGGGCGCCTTCATCATCGTGATCCCGCCGCCGGCCGTGCCTGGCATCGGCACCGGCGGCGGCTTCACCATCCGCATTCAGGACCGTCAAGGCCGCGGGCCTGAGTTGCTCGCCGCGGCCACCGACGAGCTTGTCGCCGCGGCGCGCAAATCGCCCTCGCTGCTCGGCCCCACGGTATTCTCGCCGTTCTCGGCCAACACGCCGCAGCTCTTCGTCGACATCGACCGCACCAAGGCGCAGAAGCTCGGCGTTCCCATCTCCAATATCAACGACACGATCCAGAGCTATTTCGGATCGACCTATGTCAACGACTTCAACCTGTTCGGCCGCACCTATCACGTCACCGCGCAGGCCGACTTCCCGTTCCGGAAAGAGCCCAGCGATCTCGCGCGCTTGCGTACGCGCAACGCGTCCGGTGACATGGTGATGCTCGGCAGCGTGGTCGAGTTCAAGGACGTCTCCGGACCTGATCGCGTCGCGCGCTACAATCTCTACGCGGCCTCCGAGCTCCAGGGCGAACCGGCGCCGGGCACCAGCTCGACCACGGCGCTCGACACCATCAAGAAGCTCGCGGACGACACCTTGCCGAGCGGCTTCACCTTCGAATGGACCGATCTGTCCTATCAGCAGGTCACCGGCGGCAATGCCGGCCTCTACGTGTTCCCGATCTGCGTGCTGTTCGTCTACCTCGTGCTCGCTGCGCAATATGGCAGCTGGACCTTGCCGTTCGCCGTGATCCTGATCGTGCCGATGTGCCTGCTCGCGGCCACGATCGGCGTGCGCATCATGGGCCAAGACGTCAACATCCTCACCCAGATCGGCTTCGTCGTGCTGGTGGGGCTGGCGGCCAAGAACGCGATCCTGATCGTCGAGTTCGCGCGCGACATCGAGAACGAGGGCAAGCCGCGGCTGGAGGCGGTGATCGACGCCTGCCGCTTGCGCCTGCGGCCGATCCTGATGACGTCGTTCGCCTTCATCCTCGGTGTCTTGCCATTGGTGATATCGAGCGGCTCCGGCTCGGAGATGCGGCAGGCCGTCGGCGTCGCCGTGTTCTTCGGCATGATCGGCGTCACCCTGTTCGGCCTGTTGTTCACGCCGATCTTCTACGTGGTGGTGCGGAACCTGGCCGAGGGGCGGAATGAGGGGAAGAAGCCGCAGGTGGCGGGCCCCTAGTTGTCGGTGATGGCCACTTGCGTCCCCTCATTCACGGTGTCGTCCCCGCGAAAGCGGGGACCCATAGCCACAGGGAGGAGTTTGGCGAAGACTAGGAGTTACCAGCTTCGGCCCAAACTCCTCCCGGTGGTTATGGATCCCGGATCTTCGCTTCGCTCGTCCGGGACGACAGCTCATTGTTGTCGTGCCACCCGCGATGCCAATTGGCACACGCCCATACTAACGACCAACTTGAAATGGATGGGCAGGCGCGGGGTTCTTCACTAGTATCCGCGCGATTTCAAAACAGAAAACTGCTGGGAGCTAACAGATGAAATCAGCACTTTTGGCCGCCGTCGCAACCTCTGCTCTGGTGCTGGCGGCGCCGGCCTCCGCGCAAGGCGTCAAGATCGGCATCCTCAATGACCAGTCGGGCGTCTATGCCGATTACGGCGGCAAATGGTCGGTCGAGGCGGCCAAGATGGCGATCGAGGATTTTGGCGGCGAGGTGCTGGGTCAGAAGGTCGAGCTCGTCACCGCCGATCACCAGAACAAGCCTGACCTCGCGACCTCGATCGCGCGGCGCTGGTACGATGTCGAGAACGTCGACATGATCACGGAGCTGACGACCTCCTCGGTCGCGCTTGCGATCCACGAGCTGTCCAAGGAAAAGAAGAAGATCGACATCGTCGTCGGCGCCGCCACCTCGCGGCTGACCGGCGATGCCTGCCAACCCTACGGCTTCCACTGGGCCTACGACACCCGCGCGCTCGGTGTCGGCACCGGTGGTGCGCTGACCAAGGCCGGCGGCGACACCTGGTTCTTCCTCACCGCGGACTACGCCTTCGGCTACGCGCTGGAGAAGGACACCAGCGAGATCGTCACCGCCAATGGCGGCAAGGTGGTCGGCTCGGTGCGCGTGCCGCTCAACTCCTCGGACTTCTCCTCGTTCCTGCTGCAGGCGCAGAGCTCGAAGGCGAAGATCGTCGGCCTTGCCAATGCCGGCCTCGACACCACCAACTCGATCAAGCAGGCGTCCGAGTTCGGCATCGTCGCCAGCGGCCAGAAGCTCGCGGGCCTATTGATGACGCTTGCCGAAGTGAACGGCCTCGGCCTCCAGGCCGCACAGGGCCTGGTGCTGACCGAAGGTTATTACTGGGACGTCAACGACAAGTCCCGCAATCTCGGCGAACGCTTCCTCAAGCGCACCGGCCGGATGCCGAACATGATCCAGGCCGGCACCTATTCGGCGACGCTGAGCTACCTGAAGGCGGTCAAGGCCGCCGGCACCAAGGATCCGGATGCGGTTGCCAAGAAGCTGAAGGAGCTGCCGGTCGACGACGATTTCGCGCAAGGCGGCAAGGTGCTCGAGAACGGCCGCATGATCCACGACATGTATCTGTTCGAGGTCAAGAAGCCCTCGGAATCGAAGAAGCCCTGGGACTATTACAAGCTGCTCGCCACCGTCCCCGGCGACAAGGCCTTCTTCACCGCCAAGGACAGCGGCTGCCCGCTGACGAAGTGAGGCTCTCGTGTCCCGGACGCGCTGCAGCGTGAAACGCTGCTGCGCAGAGCCGGGACCCACGCTTCTCCGGGCGTGGAGGGCTGACTGAGTCCCGGTTCAGCGGCGCAGCGTTACACGCTGCACCGCGCCCGGGACACGTGCACGCGTGATGTGATTCACTACACTAGCCGCAACACCACCGCTCCCAGCGCGCCGGCCCACAGTGCGATGGCGGCGATGCCCTGGATCATGAAGCCCGGGCCGCGCTTGGCTGCCGCTTTCGAATAACCGATGAAATAGACGACGCGGCCGATGATCCAGACCGCGCCGATCCCTGCGGCGATGCCGTCGCCGATATAGACCGCGAACAGCCAGAGCGCTGGCAGGACAATCGGCATCCATTCCAGCGTGTTCATCTGGATGCGGAAGGCGCGTTCGAAATCCGGATGGCCCGACATCGCCGGCACCTTGACGCCGGTCTTGGTGCGCGAGCGCGACACGTTGATGGCGGTGAAGAAATAAAATGCGATCGCCAGCAGCGTGACGAGGGCGGTGAGGTGATACATCGCGGAATCCCTTTGAAGAGGTCGCCGCTTCAATACCCGGTCAGCTCGAGATAGCCAACGCCGTCATGCGTCCCGGCAAAGCCGATCGGCCCCTCCCAATAGGAGAAGCCGGTCCCCATCCAGGCCCTGGGATTGAGCGGCTTGCAGTGGATCGAGAACGATCGCGACGGGATCGCGATCTGCCATTCCACCGGCAGCTTGCGTCCCGCAACCTCCGCCGTCGCTTTCGGCATCATCTGGATGTCGCTGCCCGCGATCATCTGCGTTTCGCCGGCGGCGCTGATCCAGTTGCCGAACGGATAGTCTTTGCCGTCCTTCTGCCGCAGCCGGTACAGCATCAGCTTGTCGCCGGACGACAGATGCAGCGACAGCCAGTCCCAGCCTGTCTGGTCGGCGTCGAGCGGCTGGCTGCTCCATTCGCGGTCCATCCAGGCCTGGCCCGTCACGTCCACCGGTTTGTCGTCGATGGTGAGCGTGCCGCGGGCGCGGTAGAACGGCTGGCTGTAATAATAGGATGCCTGGCCACGCTCCGACTTGCGGCTGAAGCCGCGATCGCCTTGCAGCACCACAGCGCGATCGGCCTCCAGCGTCAGCGCGTAGCTGAACTCCGTGCTGGACGCCTTCAGCGCCAGCGGCGCCAAAGTGCGGTCATCGGTTCGCTCGAGAGCCTTCATCTCCCAATCGTCGATCCAGGCATCGAACGGCTTGGCCGTGACGCCAGCCTGCCCGACCCCGCCGCGTGAAAAGACCTCGTTGAAGCGGTGGGTGTCGGCGCGCGTCACTGCGGCATGCGCCATCCAGATTTGCTGATTGGCCCAGCCTTCGCCTTGCGAACCCGGCTGCGTTGCTTGGCGGAAAAGTGTCCATTGCAAGCCGCAAGCCGCACCGTTGGAATCGACGAGGTTTGCCGTGAGATACCACCACTCGATGCGAAACTCCGGATGCGGCCCGTGATCGCCAGGAAAAGCAAACAGCTTTCCCGGCGTCACCTTCCCAAAGCCGTCCGCTTTCTCACCGAGCCCCGCATAGCCTTGCGCGCTGGCGCGGTGTGCGAGAACCAGCGCGGCGATGCCGCCGGCGAAGGCGCGGCGCGACATGCGATCAGCGCTCATTCGCAAACACCTTGACGAGATTTGCTGGCTGCATCCGCGCCAGCCGTGCCACCGGCAACAGCGCCGCAAGCAGCGACGCCAACAGCGCCACCGCGACCAGCTCGACCAGTTGCAGCGGAAACACGTGGAACGGCAGCCGCCAGCCGAACGCCTTCACGTTCACGATCGCGACCAGGCACCACGCCACCACGAGCCCAAGCGGCACGGCGAGCAGCGCCGTGAACAGCGCCACCGATAGCGTCTTGGTCAGTTCGATCGCGGCAAGGCGCGGCCGCGTGATGCCGATCGCCCATAGCGGCGCGAGGTGCGGCAGGCGGGAGTTCGCCAGCGTCAGCAGGCTCGTGAACAGCGCGATCCCGGCGACACCGAGTGTGAACGCGTTCAGCGCCGAGGTCACCGCGAAGGTGCGGTTGAAGATGCGGATCGATTCCGCCTTCACCGTCGCCTGGTCGGCCACACTGCGGTCGTCGAGCGCAAATTGCTTCTGCAAGGCCGCGATCAGGCCGGGAATGTTCTCCTTCGCGACGATCAGGCCGATCCGCGTTTGCGGCGTCTGCGGAAACTGCCGGATCAGCGCCGCGACGTTGACGGTCAGCTGCCCCTTGGGATTGCCGTAATCGGCATAGATGCCGACGATGTCGAGCTCCCAGGTGCCGCTAGGTGCCGGCACCTCGACGACGTCGCCGATGCGGACGTTGAGGCGGCGGCTGAGCTGCTCGCTGATGAAGGCGGCATTGCCCGGCATGAGCCGGCTCCAGGCGCGCGGCGCGGCTTCCAGCAGCGGCCAGCGCTCGCGGTAGAGCGCGTGATCGGGCAGGCCGAGCAGCTCCACCGGCTGGCCCTGAACCTGCGCCTCGGCGCGGCCGCCCGACAGGATCGCCTGCACGTCGCTGCGCTCGCGCAGCCAGTTGCGGATGGCGACGCCTTGCGCATTGTCCGAGGCGCTGATGTAGACGTCGGCGGCGAGCCGACCGTTGAGCCAGCCGAGGAAGGTGCGGCTGAAGGTTTCCACCATGGTGGAAACGCCGACATTGACGGCGAGCGCGAGCAGCAGCGCCATCAGCGCCAGCGACAATCCGGAAAGCTGCTGCCGGCTGTCCGCCCAGAACCACAGCGCAAGCGGCTTCCTCGCGGCGCGCTGACCCGCGAGCAGGATGATCTCGAGCAGCGCCGGCAGGATCAAGGCCGCACCGAACATCAGCGCCGCCAGCACGCCAAAGCCCGCGATCAGTGATTGCCCGTACTGAAGCAGCAACAGCGCGACTGCGAACACGGCGCAGGCGGCGAGACTTTGCAAGATCAACCAGCGGCGCTGCCGCTGCTGCCAGGCGTGCGGCTGCGCCGTCGCCAGCACCGGCATCCTGATCGCCTTGATCAGGCTGGTCGCCGCCGCAACAAGCGCCCCCGCAATGCTGATGCCGATGCCGGCGAGCCACCATTCAGGCTGTAAGGTCAGCTGCCCCGGGATCTGAGCGCCATAGAGCCCGCGCAGTGACGCCGCGACGTCGGGCAGCAGCACGGCCGCGATGAAATAGCCGCAGACGAGTCCGATCAGGCCGGCGATCAGCGCCAGTGCTACGAGCTCGACCACCAGCACGGTGTTGACCAGCCGCGCGGAGGCGCCGCAGGCGCGCAGCGTTCGCAGCATCGGCAGCCGCTGCTCGAAGGCGAGGCCGACGGCAGAGTTGACGATGAACAGGCCGACGAAGAACGACAACAGGCCGAACGCCGTGAGGTTGAGGTGAAAGCTGTCGGTGAGGCGTTCCAGCTCGGTCTCCGCAGTCGGCTCGACCAGCTGCAACTGGTCGCCGACCACGCTTGCCAGCGGCGCAGGCTTGCTCTTGGGCTTGCCGATCAGAAGCCGCGACAGCTGATCCGGCTTGTTCAGCAGACGCTGCGCCACGCCGATATCGACCACCAGCACGCCGGGCGCGAGCTGCGGCAACACGCGCAGCGGCGGCAATTTCGCGCCGTTGCTGATCGGTGGCGCCGCCCCTTCTGCTTCCTGCAGGTCGCTTAGCGTCTCCCGTGCCACCAATGTCTGGCCCGGCGGTGCAACAAAACTGCCCAAATCCGCAGCACCGAGGCGCGGTGCGTTGCCGATTTCGACCGGCAGCGTCACCGGCTCGATCCCGAGCAACCGCACCGAGCGTCCGTTGATCTGAACCCGGCCCTCCAGCGCCGGCGACACCGGCCAGCCGGCGCGGCGGAGTTTGATGAACAGCTCCTGGGGAAATGTCGCGCCAGCAGGCGCGACCAGCATGGCGGTGCGGACGCCGCCGAACGTCGCCGCAGCGCGGTCATAGGCATTGCGGGCCTGCTGGTTGATGGCCTGCACGCCGCTCCACAAGGCGGTCGCCGCGATCAGCCCGACCAGCAGCGTCGCGAACTGCATCTTGTGACGGCGCCAATGGCTGAGCAGCACAGCGAGCACCCAGAGCGCGCGTCTCATGCGATCCGCCCCGCATGCAGGGTGAGATGGCGGTCAAGCGTGCCGGCCAGATGCAGGCTATGGGTCACCATCAGGAAGCCGCAGCCGGTGCGCGCGACGAGGTCGCGCGTCAGCGCCAGCACGTTCTCGGCGGTGGTCTCATCGAGATTGCCGGTCGGCTCGTCCGCCAGCAGCAGCGATGGCTTTGTCGCCAGCGCCCGGCCGATCGCGACCCGTTGCTGCTGCCCGCCGGACAATTGCTCGGGATAGCGCTTCAGGAGAGCGCCGAGACCAAGCCGTTCGACCAGCTCTTTGGTCCAGGCCGCATCGTGACGGTCGGCGATCCGCGCCTGGAAAACCAGATTGTCCGCGACCGACAGGCTCGGGATCAGGTTGAATTGCTGAAAAACCAGGCCGATCCGGTCGCGCCGCAAGCTGGCACGCCCTGCGTCGGACAGCGCGGTGACCTCTACGTCCTCTAGCCGGATCGCGCCGCCATCGGCGGCATCGAGTCCCGCGATCAGGTGCAACAATGTGCTCTTGCCGCTGCCGGACTCACCCGTCAGCGCGACGCGTTCGCCGGCCCTGAGGTCGAGATCGACGCCACGCAGCACATGGACCGGCTCGCCGGCCGAGGAGAAGGTCTTGGAGAGATTCTTGATGCTCAACACGATGAATGGCGCCGGGCGGAATTAACGGAATTGCTGCGTAGCACACTTGCTGCGGAAATGCCGGGTTGCGTTGGTCTCGAAGCCGTTGTTAGCTCCCAAGACAGCCAAATCAAAAAAGTGCCAAAAGACATCGACGGGGGAGAATCATGAGCGTTGAGGGAACGACGGAGGTAGCCGGCAAGACGATCGGGACCACGGGAACGCCAAAGGGCGCCTGGACCGTCACGTTTCTCCTCTTCCTCTTCATGGTCGTGAACTTCGCCGACAAGATCGTCGTCGGTCTCGCCGGCGTGCCGATCATGACCGATCTGAAGCTCACCCCGGAGCAGTTCGGCCTGCTCGGCTCCTCGTTCTTCTTCCTGTTCTCGATCGCCGCCATCGTGGTCGGCTTCATCGTCAACAAGGTGCCGACGCGCTGGGTGCTGCTCGTGCTCGCAGTGATCTGGGCGCTGGCGCAGTTTCCGATGGTCGGCACCGTCTCCTTCACCACGCTGTTGATCTGCCGCATCGTGCTGGGTGCCGGCGAAGGCCCGGCCTTCTCCGTCGCCGCGCACGCGATCTACAAATGGTTCCCCGACGAGAAGCGCACGCTGCCGACCGCGATCCTGTCGCAGGGCTCGGCCTTCGGCGTGATCCTGGCGGTGCCGGCGCTGAACTGGGTCATCGTCAATCATTCCTGGCACTATGCCTTCGGCGCGCTCGGCGTCGTCGGCCTGATCTGGGTTTGCGCCTGGCTCGCGCTCGGCAAGGAAGGCCCGCTGGAGGACACGCAGGTCCTGGCCGCGACCGAGCAGAAGATCCCTTACTTGCAGCTTCTCACCTCTCGCACCTTCATCGGTTGCGTCGCGGCGACCTTCGGCGCCTATTGGGCACTCTCGCTCGGCCTGACCTGGTTCACGCCGTTCATCGTCAAGGGGCTCGGCTTCTCGCAGAGCCAGGCCGGCTTCATCTCGATCCTGCCCTGGGTGTTCGGTGCCACTATCGTCATTCTCACCGGGTGGATCTCGCAGGTGATGATGGCGCGCGGCTACAACACCCGCGTGGCTCGCGGCGTGCTCGGCTCGGTGCCGCTGGTGATCGGCGGGCTGATTCTGGCGATGATGCCGCATGCTCAGGGCGCGGGCTTGCAGATCGCGCTGCTCGTGGTCGGCTCGGGCTTGTGCGGGGCGATCTATGTGGTCTGCCCGCCGATGCTCGGCGAGTTCACGCCGACGTCGCAGCGCGGCGCGATCCTCGCGATCTACGGTGCGCTCTACACGCTGGCCGGCATCATCGCGCCCGCCGTGATGGGGGCGATGATCCAGCGTGCCGGCAGCACGGTCGATGGCTACATGGCCGGCTTCACCATCAACGCCGTGATCATGGTCGGCTCCGGCCTGCTCGGCCTGCTGCTGCTGTGGCCGAACTCGGAAAAGGCCAGGCTGACGCGCGGTGCGGCCCCGCAGGCCGCTGCGCTAAAGGGCGCGGTGTCGCCGACGTAAGGGGGCTGTTCGTCCCACCCGACAGTGTCGTCCCGGACAAGCGAAGCGAAGATCCGGGACCCATAACCACAGGACGTGGTTTGGCGACGGCTCGGAGTGAGCAACTTCGCGCCACACGCCTCCCTGTGGTTATGGGTCCCCGCTTTGGCGGGGACGACAGCGAGGATGAAACGCGGCTTTCGCGCCTCAGACGCCGCTAGCTCGCGAGCCCCTGCGCCCCGCGAATCAGCTTCCCCGGCCGCCTGCCCGTGGCCTCGCCATGCCGCCGCGTCACCACGCCTGAGACGATCGTCGCGTCATAGCCGTCGACGTCCTGCAACAGCCGCCGCCCGCCGACCGGCAGATCGTAATGCACCTTCGGCGGATGCAGGTGCAGCCGGTCATAGTCGATCACGTTGACGTCGGCCTTGTAGCCGGGCGCAATCAGGCCGCGATCGGTGAGGCCGACCGAGAGTGCGGTCTTGCGCGACTGTGCCGCGACCACGAACGGGATCGACAGCTTCTCGCCGCGCTTGCGGTCACGCGTCCAGTGCGTCAGCAGATAGGTGGGGAAGCTGGCATCGCAGATGATGCCGCAATGCGCGCCGCCGTCGGACAGGCCCGGCACCGATTGCGGATCGATCAGCATCTCGCGCGTCGCGTCGAGATTGCCGTCGGCATAGTTGAGGAACGGCACGTAGAGCATGCCGCGGCCCTGGTCCGACAGCATCGCGTCATAGGCGAGCTCCTCCGGCTGACGGCCCTGCTCGCGCGCCTGGGGCCCCAGCGCGTTCTCCGGCGGCTGCTCGTAATCGGGGGGATCGCCGAGCAGAAACATCTTGTCGTAGTTGGGCCGGAAGAACAGCGGATCGTCGGTGGCGGTCGCCGTCTCGCTCAGGATTGCCTTGCGCACGTCGGCCTGGTGCAGCCGCGCCAGCCGCTCCTTCAAGGGAAGATGCGCGATCGCCTTGTAGCTCGGATGAGTCTGGAACGGATTGCGTGACAGCTCGAGCCCGAGCAGCAGGCCGACCGGGCGCGCCGCGATCTGCGCGGTGATGGAGAGACCGCGCCGTGCCGCCGCATTGATCTCGTCCAGCGTCTGGCGCCAGCGGTTTGGCGATCTGTCGTTCTGTGTGATCGAGAACGAGATCGGACACTTCGTCGTGTCCGCAACCCGCAACATCATCGGCAGATCTTCGTGGATGGTGGAGAGATCGAGTACGAATTGCAGCACGCTGCGGCCCTGGCTGTGCATCGCACCTGCAATCGCGGTGAGCTCGTCCTCTCCGGCCTTCAGCGTCGGCGTGAAGTCGCCGGTGGAGGTGCGGTGGTTGAGCGTGCGCGAGGTCGAGAAGCCGAGCGCGCCGGAGCGCACCGCTTCGCCCGCGAGCTTGGCCATCGCGGCATTGTCTTCGGCGGTCGAGGGATCGCGGCGTGCGCCGCGCTCGCCCATGACGTAGACCCGCAGCGCCGCATGCGGCAGTTGCGCGCCGACATCGATGTCGAAATCGCGCTTGGAGAGCCAGTTCATGTAGTCCGGAAAGCTCTCCCACGCCCACGGAATGCCGGCGCTCAGGACAGGCTCGGGAATATCCTCGACGCCTTCCATCAGCTGGATCAGGCGGGTGTGATCGACAGGCTTGCACGGCGCAAGGCCGACGCCGCAATTGCCCATGATCGCGGTGGTGACGCCGTTCTGCGACGACGGCGTGATGTCCTGGCTCCAGGTGACCTGGCCGTCGTAATGGGTGTGCACATCGACGAAACCCGGCGTCACCAGCTTTCCGCGTGCGTCGATTTCCTGGGCGCCTTTGCCAGCGACCTTGCCGACCTCGCTGATCCTGCCGCCGGTGATGGCGACATCGGCCTCAAACAGTTCGCCGCCGCGACCGTCCGCGACGGTACCGCCGCGGATTACGAGATCAGGGGTGCTCATGGTATTTCTTCCCGGTTTGTTTCTTGTTGTTGTGCGTATCTCGTTCTGCCGTCGTCCCGGACAAGCGCGCCCTAAGCGCGCGCAGATCCGGGACCCATAACCACAGGGGGGCATTTGGCGAAGATTCGGAGTGACCAGTCTCGCGCCACGTCTCCTCCCTGTGGTTATGGGTCCCCGCCTTCGCGGGGACGACGACCGAATTTGTAGCTACGCCTTCGCTTCCCGCTTCCGCTCCGTGAACGGCGATAGCACCACCGTCGCCACCATGAACACCACCGACGCGCCGAACACCCAGTGCGGCGCGCTCTGATCCATGATCCAGCCGAACAACAGCGGGCTGATGATGCCGCCGAGATTGAAGCCGGTCGAGACGATGCCGAAGGCGCGCCCCGCCGCGCCGGGAGGAGCCGCATTGCGCACCAGCATGTCGCGCGAGGGGGCGATCACGCCGGAGAGGAAGCCCGCGAGCGTCATCGCCGCGGTCAGAGCCCAGCCGGGCAGCGTCACGAGCGCGATCAGCAGCACGATCGCCGCGTTCACGGCAAAGCAGGCCGCTGCGACATAGCCATGGCGTTCGGTGTGATCGGCGAGGAAACCGCCGGCCAGCACGCCGGCGGCGCTGGCACCAAGGAATGCCGTCAGCATGACGTTGGCGGCCGAGTAGGACGTGCCATAGCCGCTCATCAGCGCGACAACGCCGAAATTGTTGATACCGGCGACCGACAGGCTGAGCAGCATGAACAGCGCGGTCAACACGATCAGCGCCGGTGTGATGACAGCCTGCTTCGGCGCGTTCTCCGCGCCCGGCTTCTTCTTGCTGGCGCCGGCGTCGGGAATGTTCATGAC